>DASTVH010000109.1:0-4271 GCA_035759195.1 Candidatus Limnocylindrales bacterium | reverse complement strand
GTGGTCGGTGGTCGCCCTACACTTTGGGCCGATGAAGGTCGGCCACGTCCGCGAGCGACACACGCCCGCCGGCGCCCCGTGGCGGCTCGCCGCTGCCCTCGACGCCGGCGAGGAGCCGTCGACCTGGCTCGACCTCGAGGTCGCCCGCCGCCGAGCGGTCGCCGCGGACCCTCGCCTCGCCCACAACTCGTCCCTCCACCGCCAGCCGGTGCGGACGCTCGACGACCACCTCTCGCTCGGCCTGCGGGTCGCGGCCCTGGCCGAGCTGCTCGAGGCGTTCGAGCCGCGGTCCGACCCGGCCTCCGGCGACGACGACGCCGTGCTCGCCGCCTCCGACCTGGAGTTCGGCCCGCCGCTCCTCCGCCCGCCGAGCCTCCGCGACTTCTACGCGTTCGAGGGGCACGTCCGGACGATGTGGGCCCGGCGCGGCGGCGAGGTGCCGGAGGCCTGGTACCGCCTGCCGGTCTTCTACTTCAGCAACGTCTCGGAGATCCGCGGACCCGGCGAGCCGGTCTGGTCGCCGGCAACCTCGCACGAGCTCGACTACGAGCTGGAAGTCGCCGCCATCGTCGACACGCCGGCGGTCGACCTCACGAGTGAGCGGGCCGAGGAAGCGATCGGCGGCTACACGATCTTCAACGACTGGTCGGCCCGGGACCTGCAGCGGGAGGAAACGGTCGTTCGGCTCGGTCCGGCCAAGGGCAAGGACTTCGCCTCGTCGTTCGGCCCGTGGCTCGTGACGCCCGACGAGCTGGCCGGCGCCCGCCCGCCCGGGGCGACGGGGCCGGATCTCGCGATGACCGCCGAGGTCAACGGCGTCGAGACCACCCGCGGGAGCTGGTCGGATGCTCAGTTCAGCTTCGGCCAGATGCTGGCCCGGGCGTCGGCCGACGTCCGGCTCCGGCCCGGCGATCTCATCGGCTCGGGGACGGTCGGGACCGGCTGCCTGCTCGAGGTCCGTGAGACGACGATCGGGCGCTACCTGGAGCCGGGCGACGAGGTGGTCCTTCGGGTCGAGCGGCTCGGTGCCCTTCGGACGCCGATCGTGGCCCGCCCCGACCGGCGCTGAGCGCGGTCCGGCTCAGTCGTCGGGTTCGCGCCGGCGGAGAATCGGGAACGCGCCCCACAGGGCCGCGTAGAGCAGCAGCGCGAGCACGGTCGCCACGATCGAGATCGGGGCGCCATACACGACGTCGGCGACCAGGAAGATCGCGCACGCGATCCCGATCGCCACGAACGCCGAGCCGAGGATGACCATGCGATTGGCATCGAAGAGCATCCGCTCCTTGTTCCGGCGCCGGAAGTTGAGCCGGTGATAGAGCGACGGCGCGATGAGCAGGGCGCTCGCGACGGCACTGGCGACGAGCGCCCCGAAGTACACGTGGCGCTCCACGTCGCTGATCTCGCTCCAACCCTGCTGGAACGGCAGGACCAGCAGGAACGCGAAGAGGATCTGGACGCCGGGCAGGGCGACGCGGAGCTCATTGAGCAGCTCGATGAGCTCGCGGTCGATCCGTTCCTTGTCACCCTCCTCGGGCTTGAGCTCCCGGGTCTCGTCGACGGCCATGGCCCAAGGATATGGGGCGGGCCTTGCATCTACGTTCCGCGGCGGCCGGCCCACGTTGACTCGTTGAGCGTGCCGGCCATCGCCCACGCGCGGATCCTTCCTGAACGTTCCAGCCGCGATCACCGTCATGATGGGTAGTCGCGCCCATCCGGGTCGCGGCGCCTGGAGGGTCGCGTGGACCGAGTCCTTGTCGAGCAGGCGCGACGCGGTGATCGGGAGGCATTCGCGGTCCTGGTGCACCAGGTCAGCGATTCGCTCTACTCGGTTGCCGTTCGGATCCTGCGAGACCCGGGTCTCGCCGAGGACGCGCTGCAGAACGCCCTCGTCCTGGCCTGGCGCCGGATCCCGAAGCTCCGGGAACCCGAACGATTCGAGGCCTGGGTCCACCGTATCCTCGTCCACGCTTGCTACGACGAGTCGCGGCGGGCGCGGCCGTGGATTGCCGCCGTCAGGGTACTTCCGGTCGACAGGCCGACGATCCCGGACGGCAGCGACCGACTGGCCGATCGCGACGAGCTCGAGCGCGCGTTCCGACACCTGTCGATCGAACAGCGCGCGGTCTTCGTCCTGCATCACTACCTCGGGCTGCCGCTGGTCGAGGTCGCCGAGATTCTCGGGATCCCGGCCGGTACGGCCCGCTCGCGTCTTCACTACGCCCTTGTCGGGCTTCGCAAGGCACTGACGGCCGAACGGGAGCCCAACGTCCAGGGAGGACGGCTCGCATGACCGACGACCGATCAATCGAACGGGCCGCGCGGTCGTGGATCGAGCAGGGTCCGACGACCGCGCCCGACCACGTCGTGGAGTCCGCCCTCCGTCGAATTCAATCGACGTCTCAGGAGCGGGATCTCCGGGTCCCGTGGAGGGTCCCCGACATGAACAACTTCCTTCGCTTCGCGGTTGCGGCAGTGATTGTCGCGGTCATGGCCCTGCTCGCGACTACCCTCCTGCCCGGCGGACCGGGCCCGGGGGTGGGCAACCAGCAGCCAAGTCCGACCGCGAGCCCGCAGGCGACCTCGAGTCCGAACCGATCGTCGTCGCCGGCGGTCCTGCTGAGCGGGCCGCTCGAGGCCGGCACGTATACCACCAGTGGGGTGTTCCCACTCACGGTCACAGTCACGGTGCCGGACGGCTGGGGAGTCCTGACGGCTGGGCGCACGGTCACCGTCCTCGAGTCACGCGAGGCGTACCTGGGCTTCTGGATCGCCGCGACCGCCGAGCGCGATCCGTGCGGGCTTGGTGGCGTCGCCGATTCGCCCGTCGGACCGACGGCCGACGACCTCGCGGCAGCCCTGGCCGGTGCCCCCGGCTTCGACACGACGGAACCCATCGACACGAGCGTCGGCGGCGTCGACGGCAGTTACGTCGAGCTGGTCGGACCACTCCCCGGATGCACGGAGCCCACCCTCTGGCAGACGCCGGATGGATCGTGCCGATGCATGGAGAGCCTGCTCGAACGCAATCGGCTCTGGATCGCCGACGTGGACGGCACCAGGCTCGTGGTCAACGCCCTGGTCATCCCCGCGTCCGACGGCGTGACGGGCACGTCGCCGGCCGTCCTGGTAGAACTCCAGGAGATGGTCGACTCGCTCCAGATCGCGCGATAGCCGACGCCGGGGACGCGGCGGGATCTTGCCGTCGTCGGTCGGCATTCCGAGACCACCTAGACTGGCCTCCTCGATCGAGGAGGCCAGTCACGCATGTTCTACGTCCAGCGCGGCAGCATCCCGCGCCAGCGCCACACCCAGCATCGCGCTCCGGACGGCAGCCTCTATGCCGAGGAGCTGTTCGGCGTCGAAGGTTTCACAGGGCGCAGCTCGCTGCTCTACCACCTCGTCCCGCCGACGCGGACGCACCGCATCGAGCCGGTCGCCCGGATCGCTCTCGAGGCCGCCGACGACGAGCTCCATCGCCATCGGCTGACCAAGACGGCCGCGGTTGAGCCACGTGGCGACGTCATCTCCGGCCGCGTGCCCCTCTACTTCAACAGCGACGTGATCTTCGGCGTCGTCCGGCCGGCCGAGGCGATGCCCGAGAACCGCTTCTATCGAAACGGCGTCGCCGGCGAGATGCTGTTCGTCCACGAGGGTTCCGGCGTCTGCCGGACGATCTTCGGCGACCTGGCCTATGGGCCCGGCGACTACCTCGTGCTGCCGATCGGGACGACCTGGCGGCTCGACCCCGACGAGGGCTCGGCCCAGCGGATCCTGTACCTCGAGGCGCCGTCCGAGATCGAGCCGCCGAAGCGCTACCGCAACGACTACGGCCAGCTCCTCGAGCATGCCCCGTACTCGCAGCGCGACCTCCATGCCCCGGCCTTCGTCGAGCCGAGCGCGGACGTCGGCGAGTACGTCATCGACGTCCGGTCGGCCGATCGGATCACCGCCTACCACTACCGCCATCACCCGTTCGACCTCGTCGGCTGGGATGGCTACCTCTGGCCGTTCCGCTTCAACATCGCCGACTTCCAGCCGATCACCGGGCGCGTCCACCAGCCGCCGCCGGTCCACCAGACGTTCCAGGCCCGCAACTTCGTCGTCTGCTCGTTCGTGCCGCGCAAGTTCGACTACCACCCGCTCGCGATCCCCGCGCCGTACAACCACAGCAACATCAACAGCGACGAGGTCATCTACTACGTGGCCGGCAACTTCATGAGCCGGCGCGGCGTGGAGATCGCCTCGTTCACGCTCCACCCGGCGGGGAT
>DASTVH010000108.1:0-2179 GCA_035759195.1 Candidatus Limnocylindrales bacterium | reverse complement strand
CTGATCGCGGTCACGGTGATGTCACGCGAAGGACCGAGTGATCGGCAGCGGGCGGCGAGGCTGGCCGAGTGTGTCGCCTCCGGGCACTCACCCGGCCGAGGCCGCGCCCTCACCCTGATCGATCCTCGCTCTCGTCGCCGGCAGTGGCTGCGGCCGAGCCGCCTGGACGGCCGCAGGAGCCCCTCGCCGTATCTCGACTACGCGGGGTTCATGCGTGCGTCGGCCTGATCGACGAGGGTGGTCGTTTCTTCACAGCTGAGCGTGTGCGATCCGTCGATCGACGCCTCGGGAGCCCTAACTCAAGGTCGTACGTGCTCGAATGTGTTGCGATGACCAATGTGGTTAATGACGCGCCCAGGGCGCCTTCGGGGCGGGCGCGGGGAGGGCGCGGGCATGGCGCGGGGACGGGGGAAGCTAGGGCGCCTTCGGATTGACGAACCGGCAGCGGTCGATCAGCGGACAGCGCTCGTGTTCGGGGCGCTGCGCGTGGCAGATCCGGCGACCGTGCTGAATGAGGTTGACGTGGGCCTCGTACATCTGATCCGGCTCGAGCAGGCCGAGGAAGAGGTCGTGGGCCTCGTCGATCGGGGTCTTCGCCGGCAGCAGGCCGACCCGGCGAGCCACCCGCTCGACGTGCCGGTCGATCGGGAATAGCGGTTGGCCGAAGCAGAACAGGAGGACGATCGAGGCGGTCTTCTTGCCGATCCCGTTGATCTGGGTCAGCCAGGCTCGGGCCTCGAGGGCCGTCATGTCGGCGAGGAACTCGAGCGAGTAGTCGCCGCGTTCCTCACGGATCGTCCGGAGCGTCGCCTGGAGCCGCGGCGCCTTCTGGTTGGCGAGGCCGCCGGGACGGATGACGTCCGTCAGCTCCTGGATCGGGGCGAACTCGACCGCGGCCCAGTCCGGCGGCGGCGCCTCGGGCAGGCCCACGCCGCCCCAGCCGCTGCCCGGGTGATGGGCCTCCGGGGGCAGCGAGCTGGGATACGCCCGGCGGAGCGCCTCGAACGCGACCTCGGCGTTCGTGTCGGCGCTGTTCTGGGTGAGGATCGTGAGGATCAGCTCGCTCGTCGGGTCGAGCCGCCGCTCCCACTCCTCGCGTCCGTAAAGGCCGGCGAGCCGCTCGAGGACGAACCGCACGAGACCCGGCCGATACCGCTCGAGGCGTTTCGCATAGCTGGCACCGGGATCGCTGAAGCGGCGCTTCCGGGGCCGGCGGCCGGGGCGGGCGGCGGCACGGGGAGTACGGGCGACGCGGGCGGCGGCGGCACGAGGAACGCGAGGGCCGGGCATGCGCCGATGATGCCCTACTGGCGGTCCCCGCGATCGGTGCCGACCGAGATGAGCCGGGCGATCCGCTCGGCGCAGCGCTCGACCGGCGCGACGCCCGCGGCCATCGCGTCCTCGACCGACCCCGGTCCCTCCGAAACCGGAACCACGACAGCGCCGAGCGGCGCCAGGGCGGCGATCCCCTCGGGCGTCACCCCGCCTCCGACCGCGACGCACGGGACGCCCGCCACGGCGGCCCGCCGGGCGACCCCGAGCGCCGTCTTGCCGAACGCCGTCTGGGCGTCGACCCGGCCCTCCCCGGTGACGACGAGGTCGGCGCCGGCGAGCTTCCCGGACAGATCGGTCGCGTCCATCACGAGCTCGACCCCGGGCACAAGCTGGAGCGAGCGAAAGCGGTCGCGCAGGCTGAGCAGACCGAACCCGGTGCCGCCGGCCGCGCCCGCCCCCGGCGAATCTCGTTCGTTCCGACCGGCTGCCGCCTCGAGCGCATCGGCGTACCGCCCGAGCCGCCGGTCCAGCTCGGCGACCTGATCGGGATCGGCGCCCTTCTGTGGCCCGTACGTCGCCGCCGCCCCATGTTCTCCGAGGAGCGGGTTCGTCACGTCGCAGGCGATCCGCAGGTCGATCTCGGCGAGGCGCGGATCGACACCGGCGAGGTCGGCCGCCGCTCCCGACGACGGATCGAACCGCACGCCGAGCGCTCGCAGGATCCCCGCGCCGCCGTCGTTCGTCGCGCTCCCGCCGATACCAAGCGTCATCCGCCGCACGCCCGTCTCGATCGCCGCGAGCAGGACCTCGCCCGTTCCGAACGTCGAGGCCCCCAGCGGGTCTCGTTCCGCGGCGCTCAGCCGGGAAAGCCCCGACGCCGCGGCGAGCTCGACGAAGGCCCGTC
>DASTVH010000107.1:0-2135 GCA_035759195.1 Candidatus Limnocylindrales bacterium | reverse complement strand
CGGTCCGCGGCCTGGTTCAAGGACTCCGAAGGCAACATCATCGAACTGACAACCTAGGTTCCGCAGCCGGGACGGACTGCGTCACCCGGCCGCGAGAGGGCCCCCGGCCTCCCGTCTCGACGCCGACGTGGCTGCCTCATGACGGCGACGTGACCGACAAGCCTACGGATCGAGCCGCCGAGGCGAGGCGGTCGTCGTACGTCACGAAGACATCGAGGTGGTAGAGCGCGAGCGCGGACGCGATGTGGATCGAGTCCAGAGTCCTGAGCGTCGGCGGGTCGAGGTGTCCGGCGGTGGCGGCGATCGCCTCGTCGAGTTCGATCACGCCGAGCGCCTGGGCCACGGCGTCGACCATCGTCCCGGCTCCGCCCCGGCCAACGACGGCGCGGCGCGTCTCGACAAGACCGATTCGACTCGTGACGACCTCGTCGAACTCCGCGATGAAGCGGGTGAGCACGGCGGAGTCGGGCTCCTCGACGATCAACTTCACGATTGCCGAGGCGTCCGCATACGCCGTCGTCATCGCTCGTCCTCGTCCCGCATGTCGCGGAGCACCTCCGACAGCGGCCGGCCGGGAAATCTCAGCGGCGGTGGTAGCTCGCGGACCTTCGTTCGGGCCGGGCGCGCCCTGCCCTCCGCGACGAGTCGCTCAAGCGGCGACAGGGCGTCGGGCGGAAGCGGCACCAGCCGCGCGACGATCCGGCCCCGCTCGGTGACATCGAGCGTTTCGCCGGCCTTCACTCGCCGCAGGTAGACCGACAGATTCTGGCGCAGTTCCCGGACGCCGACGCGGGGGTCCGGTCGCGAGCGGTCCGCCATGTAGCACAGCGTAGCACACGCCGAATCGTCCGGGCGTTACCCCCGCCGGCGGAGGTCGACGCTGAAGTCGAGCTGGGCGCGGAGCATCGCAAGCGCCTCGGCCCAGCCCTCGAGCGCTTCGGCCCAGGCGTCGAGGCCGCCCGGCTCCTCGAGCGGGAACGGCCCATCGGTCAGCTCGAGCCTCGAGCCGTAGCCGGCGGGGTCGATCGTCACCCGGACCGTCGTGACGAGGTGCTCGTCGGGCGGCCACGGCCAGCGGAACACGAAGCTTCGGCTCGGGTTCCTCTCGAGGACGTCCCACCAGACGCGCTGGTCGGGCCAGACCAGCATCGTCCGGGCACCGACCGCGAGGCCGCCCTCCACCCGTTCGGGGAACCAGCGGGCGAGCTCCTCGGGATCCGACCACGCGCGGAAGACCCGGTCGGGCGGCGCATCGAGGCGCCGGACGAGCCGGACCGTCCGCTCCGTCTCGGTGCCTGGCGGGAAGCGCCCCTCGTCGCTCATCGTTCGCGAAGCATATCCGTCCGCCGCCAGATCGACGACGCTGGTCATCCGGCGACATGCGAGCGTGGTCGAGCGGCAGAACCGTACCGGGACGGTCGGTTCCACCCCTGCACCGCTCAGTTGTCGGGAATCGACCAGTCGGAGTGGTCGATGCGCCGATGCCCCGCAGTTCGCTGCTGCCCGACCATACTTACGCGCGATGACCACCCAGACCGCCGCCCCCCTCGCCGCCGCCCGGGCGATCCACGACGACGTCGTCGCGCTGCGGCGGCGGCTCCACCGGCGGCCCGAAATCGGGCTCCAGCTGCCGTGGACGCAGAACGTGATCGTCGAGGAGCTGGAGCGGCTCGGGCTCGAACCACGGCTGGGCCGGGCAATCACATCGGTCGCCGCGACGATCGACGGCGCCCGCCCCGGGCCGACCATCCTCCTCCGCGCCGACATGGACGCGCTGCCGGTCCACGAGGAGACCGGGCTCGAGTTCGCGTCGGAGGTGGGCGGCGCGATGCACGCCCGCGGCCACGACACGCACATGGCGATGCTCCTCGGCGCGGCGCGGCTGCTCGTCGAGCGCCGGGCCGAGATCAACGGCCGCGTGCTCCTCATGTTCCAGCCGGGCGAGGAAGGCCTGGGCGGGGCGAGGACGATGCTCGAGGAGGGACTCCTCGACCTGCCGACAGACGGCGGGTTCGGCCCGGTGACCGGCGCCTTCGCGATCCACCCGATGAACCGCTACACGGGCGGGACGATCCGCATCCGTGGCGGCGCCCAGCTCGCCTCGAGCGACACGCTCCGGATCACCGTCCGCGGCC
>DASTVH010000106.1:0-12366 GCA_035759195.1 Candidatus Limnocylindrales bacterium | reverse complement strand
GCGCCTCCCGGGCGGAGGAGCGCGGGCGGACGGAGCGAGCATCCCCGCCGCCGTCGGCGTGCCTGTCGGCGGCGGCCGAATTCGAGTGATCCGAACGGGAAGCGGGGTTCGCGGCCGATGTCGAACCGCCCCGGAGGCGGGACCCGACGACGGCGAGCCTGCCGCACGGTGGCCGCCTGACGCGGGCCGTTCGGCGCGAGCATCGGCCGATTCGCGAGGTATTCGTTCGGATGATCCGGAAACGCCCGGAGGGGCCTCGGTCGCGGCGTACCCCGGTCTCCGGCGCCGGGCGTCCGGCGGCAGGCGCCCGGCCCGTCAGCCGCGAGGCGCGGCGACTGTTGCGGGCGGTTCGGCCGGGACGCCCGTCGGCGGCGGCGGGTAGCGCCGGTCGACGTACGCCTCCAGGATCCCGATGAACTCCTCGACGAGCCCCTCGCCGCGCAGCGTCCGGTCGAGTCTGCCGTCGATGAAGACCGGCGCGACCGGCTCCTCGAAGGTGCCCGGCAGCGAGATGCCGATATCGGCGTGTTTCGATTCGCCGGGCCCGTTCACGACGCAGCCCATCACCGCGACCCGCATCTCCTCGACGCCGGGCCGCGTCTCCTTCCACTCGGCCATCCGCTCCTTGAGGTGGCCCTGGATCTGCTGGGCCATCTCCTGGAAGAACGTCGAGGTGGTCCGGCCGCAGCCGGGGCAGGCGGAGACCTGGGGGAGGAACGAGCGGAGGCCCATCGACTGGAGGACCTGCTGGGCGATCTCGACCTCGCGCTCCCGCGGCGCGCCGGGCTCCGGCGTGAGCGAGACGCGGATCGTGTCGCCGATGCCTTCGTTGAGCAGGATCGCCAGGCCGGCGGTCGAGGCCACGACGCCCTTGTCGCCCATGCCGGCCTCGGTCAGGCCGATATGGAGCGGGTAGTCGGAGCGGGCCGCCAGCAGCCGGTAGACGTCGACGAGGTCGCGCACCTGGGAGACCTTCGCGCTCAGGATGATCCGGTCGTGGCCCAGGCCGGTCGCCTCGGCCAGCTCCGCCGAGCGCATCGCCGACTCGATCATCGCCTCGATCATCACGTCCCGGGAGTCACGCGGCGCCGCGGAGCGGGCGTTCACGTCCATGAGCTCGGTCAGGAGCGCCTGGTCGAGCGAGCCCCAGTTCACCCCGATCCGGACCGGCTTGTCGTTCTCGATCGCCACCCGCACGATCGTCGCGAAGTGCTCGTCGTGACGCTTGGCACCGACGTTGCCCGGGTTGATCCGGTATTTCGCAAGCCCCCGTGCCATCTGGGGGTACTCGACGAGGAGCTTGTGGCCGTTGTAGTGGAAGTCGCCGATGACCGGCACGTCGACGCCCAGATTGTCGCGGAGCTTCGCCATCATCGCCGGCACGGCGGCGGCAGCCTCGTCGGTGTTGACGGTGATCCGGACGAGCTGCGAGCCGGCGTGGGCGAGGCGCGCGACCTGGATCGCGGTCGCGTCGGCGTCGGCGGTATCGGTATTCGTCATCGACTGGACGACGATCGGATGGGCGGAGCCGACGAGCACGCCGCCGACGTCGACGCTCACCGTCGGCCTGCGCCGCGGCCGAAGCGCTGCGTCGCGCTCGTTCATCGGGTCAGGAGCCGCCGCCGAGGATGCGGACGATGTCGAAGCCGGTGACCCAGATGAGGAACGCGAAGAGGAAGACGAAGCCGACGAAGTACGTCAGCCGCTCGGCTCGCAGGCTGAGCCGGGCCCCGAACACCGACTTCAGCAGGATCATGAGGATCCGGCCGCCGTCGAGGGGCGGGAACGGCAGCGCGTTCACGAGGGCCAGGTTGGCCGACAGGATTCCGGCCACGTACAGCGTCAGGATCGGGCCCGAGCCCCAGAAGATGTCGCCGATCTGCGTCGCGATGCCGACCGGGCCCGCGACCGGCGGCGGCGCCGTCGGGTTGCTCACGAAGCTGCCGACGAGGTCGCCCAGTCCGGCCAGGATGAGGCCGAACCAGCGGCCGGTCTCGGCGACCCCGATTCGGGCCGCCGTGCCCAGGTCGTGACCCACGGTCTCCCCGTAGAAATCGGTCACGAACGGCGACTCCTCCGTCGCCCGGATGCCGAGGGCTCCCTCCCCTGCCGCGACCTCCGCCGGCGTGCGGAGCGTGGCGGTGACCTCCTCGAACGTGCCGTCGGCGCGGTGCAGGCCGATGACGATCGTCTCGCCGGCGTGGGCCCGCAGGTCATCGAGCACGTCGGGCGAGCCGGCGTACTGGGCGAAGAACTCGTACTTCTGGCCGTCGATCGAGATGATCGCGTCGCCGGAGCGGATCCCGGCCGCCTCGGCCGGCGATCCGGGCTCGACGGTCGGCGCCCGGACGCCGATGAGGGGCGTCGCGGCCCAGGCGATGAGGGTGAAGATCACGAGTGCCGTGACGAGGTTCATGAAGACGCCGGCCAGCAGGATGACGAGCTTCACGGGCAGGCGCGCCCGGACGAACGAGCGCGGGTCGTCGCCCGCGTCGCCGTCCTCGCCCTCGAGCTTGACGAATCCGCCGATCGGCAGCCAGTTCAGCGTGTAGAGGGTCTCGCCCTTCGCCCGCAGGATCTTCGCCCGGGGCGGGAAGCCGATCCCGAACTCGAGCACACGCACGCCGGCCATGCGAGCCGTGACGAAGTGGCCGATCTCGTGGACGAGGACCAGCCCGCCGAGGATCGCGATGAAGATGACGAACGTGATGAGGCTCTGGAGGAGCTCCATCAGGCGGTTCCCTGCCGGATCGGTGCGGACGCGTACGCCGCGCGGACCTCTGCGTCGAGCGCGACGAGGGCGTCGAGCTCCGGCACCTGGTCGGAGCCGTCGCCGAAGCGTGTCACGGCGTCCTCGAGCACGCGGGGGATGTCGCCGAAGCCGAGCGTCCCCGCGAGGAACCGTTCGACGGCGATCTCGTCGGCCGCGATCAGCGCGGTGGTCGCCCGCTGGCCGATCGCTCCGGCCTCGCGGGCGATCCGGAGCGCCGGGAAGCGATCGATGTCGGGCGCGCGGAAGTCGAGCCGGCCGGCGGCCACGAGGTCCACGGCGGTTGACGGCGACGGGCGCCGCTCGGGATAGGTCAGTGCGTACTGGATCGGAAGCCTCATGTCGGGGGTGCCCAGCTGGGCCTTGAGCGAACCGTCCACGAACCTGACGGCCGAGTGGACGACGCTCTGGGGGTGGATGACGACTTCGATGGCGTCGTAGGCGACATCGTACAGCCAGTGCGCTTCGATCACTTCCAGGCCCTTGTTCGCGAGCGTCGCCGAGTCGATCGTGATCTTCGCGCCCATCGACCAGGTCGGGTGACGGAGCGCCTGGCCGGGGGTGACGGTTGCGAGATCGGCCGGGGCGTCGAGAAACGGCCCGCCGGACGCGGTCAGGATGAGCGCAGCCACGCCGGCCATTCCCTCCCCCACGAGGCACTGCCAGATTGCCGAGTGCTCCGAGTCGATCGGCCGCAGCCAGGCGAGCGGGCTCGCGAACGGATCGCCGGGTCGCGCCGCGGCGACCGAAGCCGCCAGCTCGCGGGCCACCGGCATGACGAGGTGGCCGCCCGCGACGAGCGTCTCCTTGTTCGCGGTTGCGACCACCTTGCCGGCGGCCACCGCCGCAAGGACCGGTCGCAGGCTCACGATGCCGCCCGTGCCGACGACGACGAGATCGACGTCGTCGCGGGTCGCGAGCGTCTCGAGGGCCGCGTCGCCTCCGACAAGTTCGGTTCCCGGCGGCAGGTCCAGGCCGGCGGCGGCGTCCCCCGCGATCGCGACGGCCGCGGGACGGAATCGGGCGGCCTGCTCGCCGAGGACGGCGGCGTTGCGACCGGCGGCGAGCGCCACGACCCGGAACGCCGCGGGCAACGCGCCGAGCACGTCGACCGCCTGGCGGCCGATCGACCCCGTGGAGCCGATGAGCGCCACGCCGAGCGGGCGACGGCGTGTTCCGGCGTTCATTCAGCGTGCCATCGCGACGACGTAGAGGGTGACGACCGGCGCCGCGAACAGGAAGGAGTCGACCCGGTCGAGGATGCCGCCGTGGCCGGGGATCAGCGTCCCAGAGTCCTTCGCGCCGGCCGCCCGCTTGAGCATCGACTCGGCGAGGTCGCCGGCCTGGGCCGCGGCGCCGACGAGCGGCCCCAGGATCAAGCCACCGAGCGGGTCCCGGCCGAGCGCCGCGAGCACTCCCGCGACGACGAGCGTCGAGGCCGCGAGCCCGCCGACAAGTCCCGCGTACGTCTTCGACGGCGAGATGTGGACGAGGAACCGCGCCCGGCCGAAGCGCCGCCCGACGAGATACGCCCCGGTGTCGTAGGCCCAGACGCCGAGCACGAGCAGCACGATCCAGCCGCGCTCGGCGCCGATGAAGGCGAGCGGGGCGGCGGCGGGTGTCTCGGGCGCCGCCTCGCCGAGCCGGATCACGAACCCGAGGAGCGATGCGTAGAGTGCCCCGAAGACGGTCGTCACCCAGGTGGCGAGGCCCTCCCGCGGATCGTGCCGGGCGAACGCGCCGGCCGCCGCGAGGATCGTTCCGACGGCCACGAGCAACAGGGCGCTGCTCTCCAGCGCCGCGGGCACGGCCGCATCGAGGGCCAGCGCGACCGCCATGACGATGCCGAGGGCCGGAATCGACGCGTAGCCGGCCGCGCGCAGCAGTCGGAACACCTCGACGCCGGCGAGCGCCGTCGCCACGACGACGAGGCCGACGATCCACGTCCCGCCGAGGAGCAGGACGACCACGACCGGCGGTACGAGGATCGCGGCGCTGATCGCGCGCTGGCGAAGCGCCGCCGACCCGGCCGTGGGAATCGCCCGCCGGGTCAGCGTCCGAACCGTCGTGCGCGCCTGGCGAACTCGAGAAGGGCCGAGTCGAAGGCCTCGGCACCGAAGTCGGGCCAGAGCACCTCGGTCGAGTAGAACTCGGCGTAGGCCGACTGCCAGATCAGGAAGTTCGAGAGGCGCTGCTCGCCCCCGGTGCGGATGACGAGATCGGGGTCCGGCAGGCCTGCCGTGTAGAGCGCATCGGAGATCGCGTTCTCGTCGATCTCGTCGGCGGCCACGCCGCTGGCCGCGAGGCGGCGGAAGGCGTCCACGAGCTCGGTACGGCCGGCGTAGTTGAAGGCGACGTTGAGCAGGAGGCGGTCGCCCTCGGCGGTCTCGGCAAGGGCCTCGTCGATCGAGCGGCGCGTCTCCTCGGGGAGCTCCTCGAGCCGGCCGAGGAGACGGATCCGCACGCCCTGGGCGCGCAGCTCGGCGGTCTCGCTCCGGATCGCCTGCTCCAGCAGGCCGAAGAGGCCGCTGACCTCGTCGTCCGAGCGAGCCCAGTTCTCCCGGCTGAACGCGTAGAGCGTCATGACCGGCACACCCCTTCGCACCGCGTGTCGCAGGAGCGTCCGGATCGCCTCGACGCCGGCCGCGTGGCCCTCGATCTCGGGCTTCTCGTGGAGCCGCGCCCAGCGCCGGTTGCCGTCCATGATGATCGCGACGTGGCGCGGCAGGTCGGCCGGGTCGATGAGCGGCTCGGAGGCGCCGTCGGCCGCGGCCGCGGGAGCACCGCCTCCCTCCGCCGACTGCTCGGCCGCGTGCGCCAAAGGTGGCGCGTCGGTCGGCCGGGCGAGCGGTGTCCGGGACACTAGACCTCGAGGACCTCCTGTTCCTTCGCCCCGCCGAGGCGGTCGACCTCGGCGATGAACCGGTCGGTCGTCCGCTGGAGGGCCTCGAGCCGGCGATGTGCCTCGTCGGCCCCGACCTCGCCGTCGCGCTCCTCCTTCTTGAGGTCGTCGGCGGCGTCGCGGCGGATGTTCCGGATCTCGACCCGGGCTTCCTCCATGCGCTTGTGGACGACTCTGACGAGGTCCTTGCGACGCTCCTCGGTCAGCGGCGGGATGTTGAGGCGGACGACCGTGCCGTCGACGTTCGGGACGAGCCCGATGTCGCTCTTCTGGATCGCCTTCTCGATGGCTCCGAGCACGGCCCGGTCCCACGGCTGGATCACGATCTGGTGGGCCTCGGGCACACTGATCCCGGCCAGCTGGTTGAGCGGCGTCTGCGTGCCGTAGTAGTCGACATGGATCCGCTCGACGAGCGCGGTCGAGGCCCGCCCGGTCCGGATGCCCTGGAAGTCGCGCTCCATCGCCTCCACGGCACGGGTCATCCGCTGCTCGACGGCGGTCTGGATCTCGCTGCTCATGGGCGGGCACCTCCGACGGCGCTCTTCGCGCCGGAGATCAGGGTGCCGACCGGCTCGCCGACGGCCACCCGGGTGATGTTGTCTGGCTGGTTCAGGTCGAAGACGACGATCGGCAGGTCGTTTTCCATGCAGAGCGAGACCGCGGCCGCGTCGAGGACCTTGAGCTGGTCGCGGAGCAGGTCGGCGTACTGGAGCTGGGCATAGCGTCGGGCCGACGGGTTCACGACCGGGTCGGCGTCGTAGACCCCGTCGACCTTCGTCGCCTTGAGGAGCACCTCGGCCCCGATCTCGACCGCCCGCAGGGCGGCCGCCGTATCGGTCGTGAAGTACGGATTGCCGGTGCCGGCGACGAAGATCGCGACGCGGCCCTTCTCGAGGTGGCGCTGGGCCCGCCGCCGGATGTAGGGCTCGGCCACCTCGTTCATCGCGATCGCGCTCATGACCCGGGTCGGCACGCCGACCCGCTCGAGGGCGTCCTGGAGGGCAAGGCCGTTCATGACGGTCGCGAGCATGCCGATGTAGTCGCCGGTCGCGCGGTCCATGCCGCTGGCGGCCGCCGCGAGGCCGCGGAAGATGTTGCCGCCGCCGACGACGATCCCGGTCTGCACGCCGAGCCGATGGACCTCGGCCACCTGGCGGGCGATGAACGCGCAGAACGAGGGGTCGACGCCGTAGGTCCGGTCGCCGAGAAGCGCCTCCCCGGACAACTTGAGGAGGATCCGCCCGTAACGGAGGCCGTTCGCCGGCGCGGCCGGACCGTCCCTCACAGCTCCTCCCCGAGCGCGTAGCGCGTGAACCGGCGGACGCGGATGTTCTCGCCGATCGTCGAGATCCGCTCGGTGATCAGGTCGCGGACCGTGCGATCCTCGTCGCGGAACGGCTGATCGTAGAGGGACACCTCCGCATACCACTTGCGGAGCTGGCCTTCGACGATCTGGGGCCGGATGTTCTCGGGCTTCTTCTGGAGCGCCTCGTCGGCGAGCAGCTCGGCCCGCTTCGCCTCGAGGGCCTCGGCCGGGATCCGGTCGACCTCGACGTAGAGCGGGGCCATGCCGGCCACCTGCATCGCGAGGTCCCGGACGAGCCTCTGGAACTCGTCGGTGCGGGCCACGAAGTCGGTCTCGCAGTTGACCTCGATGAGCACGCCGACGCGGCCGCCGGTATGGATGTAGCTCGACACGAGGCCTTCGCGGGCCTCACGGCCGGCCTTCTTGGCGGCCGCGGCGAGGCCCCGCTCGCGCAGCAGGGCCACGGCCTTCTCGACGTCGCCGCCGGCCTCGACGAGCGCGTTCTTGCAGTCCATCATGCCGGCCCCGGTGCGCTCGCGAAGCTCCCTGACCGCGTCGGCGGTGATCGTCGTCATCTGGATTCGGTTCTCCTGTGTCGCGCAAGCCGGACCGGCTCGCGGAGGGCCATCGATGGGTGGGCTGGGCCGTCAGCCGGCCGTTGCCGGCTCTTCCTTCTCGGCCGCCTCGCGGGCGAGCTCGGCGGCGATCTCGTCGGGCGTCGCCTCGCTGGCGGGCGGTGCGATCTCGGCCGCCCGGCCGCCCGGCAGCAGGCCGTCGTCCTCGTCGGCATCGGGCTCGAAGGTCAGGGCCGCACCGCCGGCGAGGGCGGCGACGAGCTCGTCCGAGGCGGACTCGTCGTATTCCGGCTCGGCCGCGACCGCGACCTCCGGCTCGGGCTCGGCCGTGGCCCTGGCGGCCCGCTCCTGCTGGCCTTCGATGCAGGCCTCCGCGACGAGCGAACAGAGCAGGCGGATCGAGCGGATCGCGTCGTCGTTGGCCGGGATGATGTGATCGATCTCGTCGGGGTCGACGTTCGTGTCGCCGGTCGCGACGACCGGGACCTCGAGCTTGTTGGCCTCGGTCACCGCAATCCGCTCGCGATGCGGGTCGATGATGAAGACGGCGCCGGGAACCCGCTTCATCTTGCGCATGCCGCCGACCGTCAGCTGGAGCCGGGCCAGCTCCTCCTGGAGCTTGGCCGCCTCCTTCTTCGACATCCGCTCGAAGTCGCCGGCCTGCTGCCGGGCCTCGAGCTGCTCGAGGAGGCCGATCCGTTTCTTGATCGTGATGAAGTTCGTCAGCATGCCGCCGAGCCAGCGCTTGTTCACGTAGGGCATGCCCGCCCGCGTCGCCTCCTGGGCGATCGGCTCCTGGGCCTGCTTCTTGGTCCCGACGAACAGCACCTGGTCGCCCCGGGCGACCGTCTCGCGGACGAAGTCGAGCGACGACTCGAGGAGTTTGACGGTCTGGGCGAGATCGATGATGTGGATCCCGTTGCGCTCCGCGAAGATGTAGGGGCGCATCTTCGGGTTCCAGCGCCGCGTCTGATGGCCGAAGTGGACCCCGGCCTCGAGCAGCTGCCGCATCGAAACGGACGGCACGGTGAGCGACCTCCTGTTCGGTTCGTTCCGCCGCGGACCTCGTCGCCGGGGGCCGGCTGCCGGCATCGTCGCCGCTGGGCCGGCACCGTCCCGGTCGGAACGGTCCGCGTGTGATCTCCGTCGCCCGAGGGGCGCGGGTGGTGGTTCCGCAACCGTGAGCCCATGGAGGGGCCACGGCCGCGCGGAGTCTACCATGCCCCGTTCGAGCGGGCGGCCGGCTCAGAATGCCGCCCGGTGATGGCGGACGCGCGGAGCGGCCTTGGCCGACTCGGCGGGTTCCACGGTCAGGAGATCGAAGCGGAGCGGGAGCGGCGGGGCCGTCGTGCCGTTCGGCAGCGGGGCGCCGTCGAGGAGCGCGTATGCCGCCGTGCGGAGGTGGCGTCGCTTGCGGTGGTCGACGGTCTCCTCGGGGAGCCCGAAGTCCCGCCGGCCGCGCCAGCGGACCTCGACGATCACGAGCTCCCGCGGTGGGCCCGGGTCGACCGCCACGACGTCGCGCTCGTGGGGGCCGACATGGACGTTCCGGGCCAGGACGATCCAGCCAAGCGCCGTGAGCCGAGCCGCGACGAGGGACTCGGCGGCATGGCCGGTCCGCTGCGCCGCCGTCCGCGCTCGAGCGCCGGGTCGGTCGTCCATCGCCCGATCATGCCCGGAGGCGATCGACCAACGATCCATGGCCGCTTACCGGGCGCTCATCGGGAGCTCACCGGCGCTGCGTAGGCTGAGGCTCGGGTCGGGAACCGACCCGCCCTCGTGTTGCGGCCGCGACAACAAGCGTGGGGCGATCGGAACGCGGGCTTCGGTCCGTTCCTCCTTGTTGTCCGCCGTCCAACGACCGTCGGGCGGGCGGGCGGCTATTACGCGATCAGCCGACGCTTGTTGTCGGTCTGACAACGCGACGGCGGGCGCGTGGAGGGCCCGGCCGGACGAGCGCCGCCTCAGGTCGCGGCGAGCTCGAGGCCCTCGAGGTCCGCCAGGTCGGCGAGGTCGAGGGCCGCGTCGTCGGCCATGACCGGCAGGAGCTGGCCCTCGAGCAGCTCGTGGGTCGCCGGCGAGGCGGCAGGATCGGCCAGCAGGTCGAAGTCGAGCTGGTCGCCGGCGAGCGTCCGCTGGAGCGCGAGGAACGAGCGGCGATGGAACGGGGTCAGGCCCTGGGCCCGGATCGCGTCACGGTGGTCACGCGTCGCGTAGCCCTGGTTGTGCTCCCAGCCGTAGCCCGGGTAGCGCCGCGCGAGGCGGGCCATCATCCGGTCGCGGACGACCTTCGCGACGATCGACGCGCACGCGATCGAGTACACCCGTGCGTCGCCATCGACGACGTTCGTGTACGGACCGACCTGCGCCTCGAACCCGACGATGCGGTTGCCGTCGACGATGACGTGGTCGTGCCCGCCGAGCCGGGCGATCGCCCGGCGCATCGCGAGATGCGTCGCGTGGTAGATGTTCAGCCGGTCGATCTCGGCGACGGAGGCCGCTCCCACGCCCACCGCGACCGCCCGCCTGCGGACGATCGGGGCGAGCCGCTCGCGCTGGGCCGGCGACAGCGTCTTGGAGTCCCGGACGCCGGCGATCCGGTGGCAGCCCGGCTTCATGATCACCGCCGCGGCGACCACCGCCCCGCATGTCGGGGCCACGCCGACCTCGTCGACGCCGGCGACGCGAGTCAGTCCCTCGTTCCACAGGCGGCGCTCATGGCGAAGGGTCGGGACGATCGCGCGCATCGGCCCTCAGGGTAACGCGTCGGGTTCCGCCTCGTCCGGGGCCTGACGGCTTCGAAACCCCGCGATCGCAAGGAGACCTGCGCCGGCCAGGAGCGGTACGAGCCCCATGGCCAGCCAGGGCCCGCCGTCGCCCGTCGAGCCCCCGCGCTCGAGTTGACTGAGCGTCAGCGCGGTCCAGATTCCGCCGAACCCGATCAGGATGCCGGCGAGGACCGGCAGGCCGCCACGGAGGGCAAGCGGGATCAGCAGGAGCAGGTACAGGGCCGCAAACATCAGCCCGAGGTAGACGAAGATGAGGCCTGCGGCGCCGAAGCCGAGCCCGGCGGCGAAGAGGTGTGGCTTGATCATCGGATCGTGACCAGATACGTGCGAGTTCCTGGTAGCACGATACCCCGATCATGGGTGCGGTCAACCCGGCATTTGACGACAGGAATCGAGCGACCCCGGACGGTGCCGGAGTCGACGGAAGGCGACGGCTGTGCTCAGCGGTTCGTTCGGCGCTCGCGCAGCGTGGCGGCCTTGCCGACGCGGTCCCGCAGGAAGTAGAGCTGGGCCCGCCGGACCTGACCGTGGCGGACGACCTCGATCTTCTCGATCCGAGGGCTGTGGATCTTGAAGGTCCGCTCGACGCCGACCCCGCTCGCGATCCGGCGAACGGTGATCGAGCGGGTGATGCCGCCGCCGCGGAGGCGCATCACGGTTCCCTCGAACACCTGGACGCGCTCGCGGTTGCCCTCGACGACCTTCGCCGAGACCTTGACGGTGTCGCCCGAGGCGATCTCCGGCAGGTCGGTCCGGAGCTGATCAGCAACGATCTCGTCGAGCACGTTCACGGGCGTTCCTGTTCTTTCGTCGGCAGGGCGGAGCCGCTGCAATCAGGGTCGGGAAGACGGCCGTCCGGGACGACCGACGGCGGAGTATAACACGCGCTCATGGCCCCCTCGGTCGGCCCCTCGGTCAGCCGTCGACCGGGTCCGCCTCGATCTCGGTCAGGAGCCGGCGCTCGTCCGGCGACAGCGTCCGTCCCTCGATCAGGTCCGGTCGCCGGGCGAGCGTCCGCCGCAGCGATTCGCGCAGCCTCCAGCGGCGGACCGCGCCGTGATCGCCGCTCGTCAGGATCGGGGGGACGTCACTTCCGCGGAACGTCGGCGGGCGGGTGTACTGAGGGTATTCGAGGAGGCCGGCCGCGAACGACTCCTCGGCGGTCGACGCCTCGTCGATCGCCCCGGGCAGCAGCCGGATCACCGCGTCGATGACGACGAGCGCCGGCAGCTCGCCGCCGGTCAGGACGTAGTCGCCGATCGAGAGCTCGAGGTCGACGAGCTCCCGGACGCGGTCGTCGACGCCCTCGTAGCGGGGACAGACGAGGATCACGTGCGATCGCCCGGCAAGGTCCACCGCTCGATCGTGCGAGAAGGTCTCGCCGGCAGGATCGAGGAGGACGACGAACGAATCGGTTCGGCGCAGGGCGTCCAGGGCGTCGGCGATCGGTTCCGGCCGCATGACCATCCCGGCGCCGCCGCCGTACGGCGTGTCGTCGACGCTCCGATGCCGCCCGATCCCCCACGCTCGCAGGTCGTGGGTCCGAACGACCGCGAGGCCGCGCTCCTGGATCCTGCCCGGGATGCTCGCGGCCAGCGGCCCGGAGATCATCTCGGGGAAGAGCGTGACGACGTCGATCTCGAGAGCCACGTCAGCCATCGGCTGCCGGGCCGGATGCGCCGGCCGCCGAGGAAGCATCGCCCGGAGCCTTCGGGCGCCGGGGCCCCGGCCGACGACGCGGTGCCTTCGGCCGGTCGTGACCGCCCGGCTTCGGGGGCGCCAGGTCGAGCGCGGCCGCGTCGACGACGATCTCGCCGCGCCGCGGGGCGAAGACGCGTTCGAACGCCCGCACGCCCGGCACGTCGAACTCGCCGTATGGTCCACCGCTCACGGTGTAGACCTCGGCGCCACCGGAGCGGTACACGTCGCGGACCGTGCCGAGGACGGTCCCGTCGACGTTGCTGACCGTCGCCCCGATCACCTCGTACCAGAAGTACTCGCCCCGGCCCAGCTCCGCCTCGGGC
>DASTVH010000105.1:0-11904 GCA_035759195.1 Candidatus Limnocylindrales bacterium | reverse complement strand
GGGGTGGACAAGGTCGCCTTCACCGGCTCCACCGAGATCGGCAAGAAGATCTTCAAGGGCGTCGCCGGGACGGACAAGGCGCTGACGCTCGAGCTGGGCGGCAAGGCGGCGAACATCGTCTTCGACGACGCGCCCCTCGACCAGGCGATCGAGGGCATCGTCAACGGCATCTACTTCAACCAGGGCGAGGTCTGCTGCGCCGGTTCCCGGCTGCTCGCCCAGGAGTCGATCGTCGAGCCGCTGATCGAGAAGCTCAAGGATCGCCTCGCGACGATCCGGGTGGGCGACCCGCTCGACAAGAACACCGACGTCGGCGCGATCAACAGCCGCCAGCAGCTCGAGAAGATCACCGAGCTCGTCGAGTCCGGCAAGGCCGAGGGAGCCGAGATGTATCAGCCGGCCTGCGACCTGCCGGCCCGCGGCTACTTCTTCCGGCCGACCCTCTTCACGAACGTCGCCCAGAGCCACCGGATCGCCAGGGAGGAGATCTTCGGGCCAGTCCTCTCGGTGCTGACCTTCCGGACGCCCGACGAAGCCGTCGAGAAGGCCAACAACACGCCGTACGGCCTGTCGGCCGGGATCTGGACCGACAAGGGGTCGCGGATCCTCGAGATGGTCCGGCGCATGAAGGCCGGCGTCGTCTGGGCGAACACGTTCAACCGGTTCGACCCGACCTCGCCGTTCGGCGGCTACAAGGAATCGGGGTTCGGGCGCGAGGGCGGCATGCACGGTCTGCACGCGTACGTCCGACTCGAAGATCGCTGATCGGAGGCGGACGTCGGACGGTTCATCGCGGTCATAGGTCCGCGTGGAGCGTGGCTGGCGAGCGCGGCCCTCCTCGCGATCCTGCTCATCGGACCCGTCGGCCTGGCTCGAGGCCTCTCGATCATGCCGCTGTGGCTGGAGGCGGTCGCCGCGTCGGTCGTCGCCGTGCTGCTCGTCGACCGGATCCGTCGACGCCAGACCCGCCAGGTTGTGCTCGCGGCTCTCGCGCTCGGGACAGCGCTTGCCCTCCTGCTCCAGGTCGACGGGATCACGGTCGGCGGCCTGCTCAGCGCGGCCGGCCTCTCCGGGCGAGCGTTCGTTCCGGGTCTCGTGACCGTCGGCGTGACGGCCTCGATCGGCGCTGCCCTCGCGATCGCCGACGGACTCCGGCCGTCGGGCCGCGCGGTCCTCGTCGGGGCCGCGGCCGCGTCCATGGTCCTCATCGACGTCAGCGTCATCGCACGAGGGATCGACCGGGCGAATGCCCTGCGCGACCTGGAGCTGTACCTGCTGGCCGGCGAGCGGTTCGCCGAGGGCCTGCAGCCCTACCAGTTGACGCCGGTCGGGGCCACGCTCGTCGACCAGTCGCTCTACCCGTACCTCTACGCGCCGCCCCTCCTGCCGCCCCTCGGGATCCTGTCGACCCTGCCGTGGCCGGTCGTCGCGACGCTGTCGATCGCGGCTTCGGGGGCGGCAGCGGTCGCCGCGCTGCGGGTCATCGGCGTTCGCTGGGTCTGGGTCCCCATTTTCCTTTTGTGGCCGCCGTTCTTCGAGGGCATCTGGGTCGGAAACGTCGCGATCATCTCCGCCCTCATCCTGTGCATCGCCTTCGCCCGGCCCCGCGCCGGCGGCCTGCTCGTCCTGGGGGCGATGTTCAAGCCGCAGGCCCTCGTTCCGGCCCTGTGGCTCGTCCGCGGGCGGCGCTGGAGGGCTCTCGCGATCGGGTTCGCCCTCGCCGGGGTGATCGCCCTGGCGACCCTGCCCTTCGTCGGGCTCGGTGCGTGGTTCGACTGGCTGCAGGGGTTGCGCGCGTTCCAGGAATCCGTCGCGGCGATGCCGGTCCTTCACGCGTTCGCGCTGCCCGCGTTCGTGCCGTACCCGGCGTTCGTCGCGCTCGCTGTGGCGGCGGTCGCGTGGGCACTCCTGCCGCGCGGCCGGCCCGGCCTGCAGCGGCTCGGCGTCGCGTCGATCATCGCGTCGCCGACGCTGTACGGCCACGGCCTCCTCGCGCTGCTGCCGGCGCTTGCGTCGCTCCACGTCGAGACGGTCCTGCTCGTCCTGGGGTCGAACGTTTCGGGGCTCGGCTTGTGGTTCGGCGTCGGTGTCGTCGTCGTCGCGCTGACCGTCACCCGGTGGCCCACGGCGACGGAGCGGGTACCATCTGATCGATGACCCGCCTCGACGTCCGCAAGACGTACAAGCTCTACATCGGCGGCGCCTTCCCGCGCTCCGAATCGGGTCGCAGCTACGTGGTCCGCGGCGCCGACGACACGCCGCTCGCCAATGCCTGCCGGGCGTCGCGCAAGGACCTGCGCGATGCGGTCCGGGCCGCTCGCAAGGCCGCACCGGGCTGGGCCGACAAGACCGCGCTGAACCGCGGTCAGGTCCTCTATCGGGTGGCCGAGCTGATGGAGGGACGGCGCGACCAGTTCGTCGCCGAGGTGGCCGCGGCCGAAGGGCTCCGCGATGCCGCCGCGCGGACGGTCGTCGACCGCTCGATCGACAGATGGGTCTGGTATGCGGGCTGGGCCGACAAGATCGCCCAGGTCCTCGGCTCGGCGAACCCGGTCGCCGCGCCGTACTTCAACTTCACGATCCCGGAGCCGACCGGCGTCGTCGGCCTCGTTGCACCCGAGGAATCCTCCCTGCTCGGCCTCGTCTCGCGCCTCGCCCCGCCGCTCGTCGCCGGGAACGTCGTCGTGGCGATCGCCTCGGAGCGGCGGCCGCTGCCGGCGATCACGCTCACCGAGGTCCTCGCGACGAGCGACGTGCCGGGCGGGGTCGTCAACGTCCTCACCGGGCTCAAGCAGGAGCTCGTGCCGGTCATGGCCGGCCACGTCGACATCGACGCGATCGACGTCTGGGGCGTTCCCGAGGCGCTCCGCGAGGACGTCGAGCTGACCGCCGCCGACAACGTCAAGCGGCTCTCGCGGCGGCCCGCGGGGGTGGCCGACGCCCGCTTCGACTGGCTCGACGATCGAGCGGCCGAGAAGCCCGAGTGGATCGCCGCCTTCCTCGAGATGAAGACGGTCTGGCATCCCATCGGGGTCTAGCGTGGCGACTCCCCCGACGTCCCGCCAGCCGCGCGGCGGGCGGCTGGACCCGCGCCGCGATGTGGAGCGCCGCGTCTACGTCAAGGCCCAGCCCCGGCGCGTCTGGAGCGTGCTCCATGACCCGTCCTCGCTGCCGCGCCTGTTCCGCGAGCTGAGCTTCCGCTCGGTCGACCCGAGCTGGCCGGCGGCCGGCGCCGAGCGAACGGGTGAGGCCCACCTGGGCCTGCTCCGGACCGCCGTCCGGGTGGAGAGCCTGGAGTTCAGGCCCGACGTGTCGTTCCGCCTCCTCGTCACCGCCGGCGAGTTCTCGATCGAGTGGGGCTGGCGCCTGGAACCGACGGCCGGCGGGACGCGGGTGGTCCACGACGGCACCTTCGAGACGTTCGACCGCTGGGCCCGGCTGCTCGTCCGGCTCGGCCGCGAGTCGATCGGGGCGGTCGCCGAGGAGCACCTGCGAGCGCTCAAGGAGCTCGCGGAAGACGGCTGGGGAGCCGCGGCCGGGCCGGCCGCGTGAGCGAGCGCCGGTCCGGCGGGTCCGGCGCTCCCTGGTCCGGCGAGCCACCGTCCGAGGCCGGGGACGGCCTCGCCGGCGGCCTCCGGCGGAACGCCCGGGCCATCGTCGGCGGCCTGGTCCTGCTCCTCCTCGTCGGACTCCTCCCCGACCTGACGCCGCCGTCGTCGGAGCCGCCCCCGGTCGTGCTCGTCCACGCCCGGATCGTCGAGCTCGTCGACACCGGCGGCGAGCCGGGCGTCCCGGATGCCGTCGTGGAGGTCCTCTCCGGCCCCGACGCCGGCACCCGCCGCCAGGCCTATCTCCAGGGCCCGTCCGGCCAGCAGGAGGTGCCCCGCTACGAGGTCGGCGACGAGGTGATCCTGAACATCTCGCAGCAGGGTCAGGATGCGGCGTTCGTCGCCGTCGCGGACCGCTTCCGGGTGCCGGCCCTCGCCGCCCTCGTCGGTCTCTTCGCCCTGGCCGTCACGCTCGTCGGCGGATGGCGCGGGATCCGCTCCCTGCTCGCCCTCGCCCTCACGCTCGCGGTCGTGATCCGAATCGTCGTGCCGCTCCTGCTCGCCGGCTGGGACCCCGTTCCACTCGCGGTGATCTCGGCCTCGCTCGTCACGCTCGCCACGTTCCTGCTCACCGAGGGGGCCAGGCCCACGACCGTCGCGGCGGCGGCCGGCACGTTCCTTGCGCTGGCTCTGACGGCGCTCCTTGCCGTCGCCTTCAACGCCCTCGCCCGCTTCACCGAGCTCCAGGGCTCCGGCGATCTCGTCTATCTCCAGACGGTCGGCCGGCCGGAGCTGGATCTCGGCGGCCTGCTGCTCGCCGCGGTGATCTTCGGCGCGCTCGGAATCCTCGACGACGTGACCGTCACCCAGGCCGCGACCGTCCACGAGCTGTACGAGGCCGATCCGAACGTCGGCCGGTTCGAGCTCTTCCGGCGGGCGATGAACGTCGGCCGTTCGCATATCGCGGCCACCGTCAACACGCTCGCCCTCGCGTACGTCGGCGCGTCGCTGCCGCTCATCGTCCTGTTCAACGCCGGCCAGCAGGACCCGTTCCTGACTGCGAGCGGCGAGGTCGTCGCGGTCGAGATCGTCAAGGCGCTCGTCGGCAGCATCGGGATCACGGCTGCCGTGCCCGCGACGACGGCGATGGCCGTGCTCCTCGTCGGGAGGCGCGTGCCGCTGCTCGACCGGGCGGACCGGCCGCCGGGCTGGACGTGACAGGATTTCGTGTGTTTCAGTATTGACTGAAACTTCTGAAATCTCGTAGGATCGCGGGCGATGACACCGGATGAAGAGCAGTTCGTGGCCGAGATGGGCCAGTTCCTCGGCGCCAGCGGGATGACCCCGATGGGCGGCCGGATGTGGGGCTGGCTCCTGATCTGCGATCCGCCCGAGCAGACCGCCGACGACCTGGCGACCGCCCTCCGCGCCAGCCGCGGCGCGATCAGCGGCACCGCCCGGATGCTCGAGACGGCCGGCATGATCAAGCGGCTGACCCGGCCCGGCGACCGGCGCGAGTACTTCAGCGTCCCGCCCGGCACGTTCGATGCCCTGATCACGAATTCGGGCCGGACGTTCCGCCGCTTCGTCAAGGTGACGGAGCAAGGCCTCCGCATCCTGGCCGATCGTCCGCCGGAAGCCAGCGAACGCCTTCGCGAGGTCCACGACGCCTATGCGTTCTTCGAGCGCGAGGTGCCGGCCCTCGTGGAGCGGTTCAAGGATGCCCAGATACGCGGCGGCCGGAGCACGACCGGCGAGCCTGCACCGTCGGATCGCATTCCCGCCTGAAGCCCACGACCGTCACGCGCTCCGCGAGAGAGGGATCACATGACCTCCGCCACCATCCAGACAGAGAAGCTCACGAAGTCGTACGGTGCCCACCGGGGCATCATCGACATCGACCTTGCCGTCGCCGAAGGCGAGGCCTTCGGCTTCCTCGGCCCGAACGGGGCGGGCAAGACGACGACGATCCGGGTCCTCCTCGATCATCTCCGGCCGACCTCCGGCAGGGCCCTCGTCTTCGGCATCGAGACGACCGTCGACCCGACCGCGATCCATCGCCGGATCGGCTATCTGCCGGGCGAGTTTGCCCTCTACGACAAGCTGACCGGGGGTCAGACGATCGAGTACTTCGCCAATCTCCGCGGCGGCGTCGACGCGACGTACCAGGCCCAGCTCGTCGAGCGGCTCGACATCGACCCGAGCCGACGGTTCAAGGAGTACTCGAAGGGCAACAAGCAGAAGATTGGTCTCGTGGTGGCGCTCCAGCACCGGCCCGACCTGCTGATCCTCGACGAGCCGACGTCGGGCCTCGACCCGCTCGTCCAGCAGACGTTCTACGAGGTCATCCGCGAGGCGAAGGCCGAGGGGCGGACGATCTTCCTCTCCAGCCACATCCTGTCCGAGGTCGAGAAGACCTGCGACCGGGTGGCGATCATCCGCGAGGGCCGCCTCGTCAAGGTCGACCGGGTCGAGGCGCTCCGCGACCTGGCCCACCACCAGGTGGAGCTGCGGTTCCAGGGCGAGGTGCCCGTCGGCGCCTTCGCGGCGCTCCCCGGCGTCAGCGACGTCACCGCCGAGGACCAGCTGCTCCGGATGCGCGTTGCCGGCTCGATCACCCCGGTCGTCCGCGAGGCCGCCCGGTACGAGCTGCTCGACTTCGTCAGCCGCGAGCCGTCGCTCGAGGAAACCTTCCTGGCGCAGTACGGCCATGAGGCCGGTCGGGTGGCCTGAGATGACCTCCGATGCCCGCCGCCAGCCGGCGGCGATTGCCCCGACCCAGGTCCCATTCGCCCAGAGGATCTACGGCTTCGGCAGCATCTTCGGCAAGACGCTCCGCGACTCGCGCCGGGCGACGATCCTCGTGGGGGTCGTGCTGGGGGTCATGCTCATCGGCGTCAGCCGGGCCATCGCCTCCGAGTTCTCGACGGTCGAGTCCCGGCAGGAGCTCGGTGACCTGATCCGGTCGGTCCCCCCGATCATGCAGGGCCTCGCCGGCAAGGTCGTCAACGTCGAGACCCTGGGCGGCTACGTCCAGTACAAGTACGGCACGTTCTTCCCGCTCGTCGCGAGTCTCTGGTCGATCCTGGCACTGTCCGGCACGCTTGCCGCCGAGGCGCGCCGGGGCAGCCTCGACCTCGTCGCCGCGACGCCGACCTCGCGGCGCCGGATCGCCCTCCAGAAGCTCCTCGGCCACATCGCGGGGCTGGCCGTGGCGACGATCGTGATCTTCCTTTCGATCCTCGTCGTCGGCACGTTCGCCGCGCTCCCGGGCGACGAGATCCCGGTCGCCGCGGCTGCCGGCTACGCGTCGTGGCTGGCCCTGCTTGCGCTCGCTGCCGGTGGGCTGGCATTCGCCATCGCCCCGTTCCTCGGCCGCGGCGCGGCCGTCGGCATCGCCGGTGCCGTGACGTTCGGTGGCTTCATCCTCAACGGGTACCAGGCTGCGATCCCGGAACTGGCGCCGCTCGCGAACCTGACATGGTTCGGCTGGACGACCGACCATATCCCGCTCGCCGGCGTGTACAACTGGCCCTCGCTCGTGCTCGTGGCGGCGGTGGCCATCGCCCTGCTGGTCGTCGGCATCGAGGCGTTCGTCCGGCGCGACATCGGCGTCACGAGCTCGGTCCCGACCCCGAGCCTGCCCCGCGCGCTCGTCGGGCTGCGGGGTCCGGCCGGTCGGACCGTCGGGCACGGCCTCCCCTCGGCCCTGGCCTGGGGACTCGGGATCGGCCTGTTCGGGCTGATGATCGCCGGGTCCGGTCGATCGTTCGTCGACCAGCTCGGCAACTCGCCCGAGTTCGCGTCGTTGCTCGAGGCGGTCTTCCCGAACATCGACATCGGCTCGGTCGGCGGCTTCCTGCAGCTCGTGTTCGTCGAGTTCGGTTTCATCCTCGCCGGCCTCGCTGCCGCCACGCTCGTCGGGAGCTGGGCCTCCGACGAGACGTCGGGTCGCCTCGAGATGCTCCTCGCGACGCCGCTGACGCGCCGCCGCTGGGTGACCTCGGGCGGGCTCGGCGTGCTCGTCGGGATCGTCGTCGTCACGGCCCTCGCCGTGATCGGCGTCGCGATCGGCGCGCTGATCACCGGCGGCGACATCGCGACGCCGGTCGTGGGGACGCTGTCGCTCGGGCTCTTCGCCCTCGCCATGGCCGGCATCGGCATCGCGATCGGCGGGGTCCTGGGTTCGGGCTACGCGGCGCCGGCCGTGGCGATCCTGACGATCCTCATCTGGTTCGTCGACATCATCGCTCCGCCGCTCGGCCTGCCGGCCGTCCTGCACGAGCTCGCCCTGACCGCCCATTACGGGTTGCCGATGCTCGGCCGGTGGGACAGCGTCGGGATCGTGGCGTCCGTCCTGCTCGGGCTGGGCGGCGTGGCGATCGGGGCCTGGGGCCTCAGCCGGCGCGACCTCGCCAGCTGAACCCTGGGGCGCAACGGCCCGCCGGGGAGGCACCTCCGGCCCGCGCCCCCGCCGGGCCGGATCGGATCCACCCCGCCTTCGTAGACTGCCGGGGTGGATCCCCTCGTCTTCGGGCTCGTCGCCGGCGCGGCGGTCCTCCACGTTGCCTGGAACGTGGTGCTCAAGACCGCCGGCGACCCGCTCCGGGCGGCGGCGATCGGGATGCTGGCCGCATCAGGCCTCATCGTGCCTGCCGCGGCGATCGGCTGGTTCGCCGTCGGGCAGCCGCCGATCCCGCCCGAGGCGGTCCTGCTCGGCGTCGTCTCGGGCGTCTTGGAGGCGGCCTACTTCTCGCTTCTCGCGGCCGCGTATCGGCGCGGCGACCTGTCGGTCGTCTACCCGATCGCCCGGGGAACGGCACCGCTCCTGGCGGTCGCCGTCGGCATCGGCGTCCTCGGGGAGCGGCTCGGGGACCTCGGGATCGCCGGGGTCGCCGCCCTGCTCGCCGGGCTGCTCGCACTTCAGCGGCCGTGGCGGTTTTTCCGCCGGGCGGTTCCCGGCCGGCCCGGCCCCGATCCGGCCGTAAGGTTCGCCCTTGCAACCGGCGTGATGATCGCGGCGTACTCGGCCGTCGATCGTGTCGGCGCGCGACTCGTCGAGCCGTGGCTCTACGCGGGGCTGATCTGGGCCTTCGGCACGATCTTCCTGTGGGCCTGGATCGCGGCGGTCGACCGCGTGCGGGCCGGTCCGTCCGGCGCAGCGGCATCGCTCGACGTTCGCAAGGCGGCCGTCGGCGGCGTCATGACCCTCGCCGCGTACCTCCTCATCCTCGCCGCGTTCAGCGTCGCCCCGCTGACGGCCGTCGCGCCGCTCCGCGAGTCGGCCATCGTGCTGGCGTCGGGCTGGGGGACCCTCCGGCTAGGCGAGGCCGCCGGCGCGCGCGAGGCCGCCCTGCGCATCGCGGCGTCGGCGGTCGTCGTCCTCGGCGCCGTCCTGCTCGCCCTCGATGGCTGAACCCGCCGGCAAATGTTGAGTCGCCCTTCGCTCGACGCGTCCCATACCGTGTGAATGCTCGGATGTGGTCCGGGCGTCACAAGGCGGAAGAGCGTGGATGCCGATCTGATCGGACGGGCGCAGCGCGGTGACGAGGAGGCCTTCGCGAGCCTCGCCGTCGCGGCGGGCGACCGCCTCCACGCGGTGGCGCACAGGATCCTGCGCGACACCGACCTCGCCGAGGACGCGACGCAGCAGGCGCTGCTCTCGATCTGGCGAGACCTTCCGCACCTGCGCGACCCGGCGCGCTTTGACGCCTGGTCGTACCGGCTCCTCGTGCGCGCCTGCTACGCCGAGGGACGCCGGACCCGCCGCTGGACGGCCAGTCTCCGGCTGATCTCGCCGATCGAGGTCGGGGCCGGGGGAGAGGGCTCGGTCGTCGATCGCGACCAGCTCGAGCGCGGCTTCCGGCGACTCTCCATCGACCATCGTGCAGTGGTGGTGCTCCACCACTACCTCGACCTGCCGCTCGATGAGGTGGCCGAGACGCTCGGCGTCCCCATCGGAACGGTGCGATCCCGACTACATCACGCGATGCGCGGTCTGCGGGCGGCCCTCGAGGCCGACGCCCGGCCGGCGCCGCAGGAGGTCGCTCAATGAGGACCGATCGCGACGTCACCGCCATCGTTCGGTCGTGGCTGGAGGAGGGCGTCACCGCGCTGCCGGACCGCGTTCTGGACAACGTGCTCGACCAAGTCCCCGCGACCCCCCAGCGCCGTGCCTGGTGGCCGGCGCGGAGGTTTCGAGAGATGCAAAACCCGCTTCGTCTAGCCGTGGCGGCGGCGGCCGTCCTGGTCGTTGCCGTGGCCGGCATCAACCTCATGCCCCGACAGGGCGGCGATCCAGGGTCGCCGCCGAGCGCGCCGCCTTCGCCCACCCAATCGGCCGCGGTGACCCCGGCTGCGTCAGCTGTGGCTATCCGTGAAGGCGCGTTGACGCCGGGCACGTACGTGTTCGTGCCGTGCACCGCGCCGCCTTGCCCGACATCGGACGAGTCCATGCACCTGACGATCGAGGTCCCGAGCGGTTGGTCCGGGGTCGTCCCAGGGGCGGTCTGGATCGACGAGAACGCGGCCCCCGGCGGAGCGGCCCTTGCCATCGGCTTCGGCGGCAACCCGCCGCGCGACCCGTGCCTGACGACGGACCTTATCGCCACGGGAAACACCGTCGACGGGTTCGCGAACGCGATTTCCAACCACCCGCTCCTGGATGCCACGGATCCGGTCGACGTCACCATCGATGGCTACTCGGGGAAATACATCGACCTGCACCTACCGACAGACCTCTCCGCATGCGCGGAATTCCGTCCATGGGAGCCAGGCATTTATGCTCAGGGCCCCAGCCATCAATGGCACCTCTGGATCCTCGATGTCGAAGGGACCCGGGTCGTGGTCCAGGCCATGGACTATCCCGGAACGTCCCCAGAGCGCCGCGCGGAGCTTCGGGCGATGGTGGATTCGATCAACTTCCTGCCGTGAGCAGTACGCGGGTCGGACGGCTTCACCGGCCGACCCGGGTCAGCGCGGCTTGGCGGGCGCCGCGCTCGCCGGGCCGCGCTGGAACAGCGGCCGGGCCCCGTAGCGCGAGTTGACGAGCGCGATGCCACCGATCACCAGCCCGGTCCCGATGAGCAGCCGGGCGTCGACCGGCTCGTTGAGGACGAGCGCGCCGAGGGTGATCCCGAACACCGGCAGCAGGTACGCGACCATCGACGTCCGGGTCGCGCCCCAGCGGCCGAGGATCCGGAAGAACACGAGGTACGCCAGGCCCGACCCGAAGAGCCCGAGCCAGACGACCGAGAACCAGGCCTCGGGCGTGACGTTCACCTCGAACGGTCGCTCGAAGACGAGGGTGAGGGTCGCGACCATGACGAGGGCGAAGCCGACCTGGAAGACGGCCGGGATCATCGGCCGGAGCCCGTGGACGTTGCGCCTCGCGTAGACCGCACCGCAGGCGTACGACAGGGTCGCCCCGAGAAGGGCGATCTCGCCGGCGAGGTCGCCGGCCGCGACCGCCGCCGGGTCGAACCCGACGAGGACCGCCACGCCCACGAACCCTGCCACGAGGCCCGCGATGCGGTTGGCCGTGATCCGCTCGTCGCGCAGGAAGATCGCGGCGATCACGATGACGAACAGCGGGACCGGGGCGGTCAGGATCGAGGCGAGCGCGGACTCGACCGTGAGCTCCGCCCAGGTGATCAGCGAGAACGGGATCGCGATGTTCACCGCGCCCATGACGATGAGGTGGCCGTAGGTGCGCGGGTTGCGCGGCAGCGGCTCGCGGGCGATCGCCACGACGCTCGCGAGCAGGAGGAAGCCGATGAGCAGCCGCAGGGTGATGAGCATGAACGGCGGCAGGCCCGCGTCCACGCCGATCTTGATGAAGAGGTAGCTGCTGCCCCAGAAGAAGCCGAGCAGGACGAAGAGGAGCCAATCGAGGCGGCTGGAGCGGGCAGTCATCGGGGCATCATAGCGAGGAATGGCCTAGTTGCATCAGCCAAGTTTTCGGCCTCATGGGCGGGGCGACGACGCCTGTTGTAACCCGCATTCCTGACGATGCGTTGCAGGAATTCGCGGCTTCGCGCGGGTCGGTAGCGCGTCTGCTCGCTCCCCTGCGTTCCCCGTGGCGTTGGCCGGGTCCGATCGGGCGCCCTGCCGTCCGCCGCGTACCATCGACGCGGGCGCAGAAGGAGGGACCATGAAGCTCTGGGGCGGGCGGTTCGGGGAGGGGAACGACGCGCGCGTCGCCGATTTCACGCGATCGATCGAGACCGACGCCGCGATGGCCCTCGACGACCTGCGCGGGTCGATCGCCCACGTCCGAGGGCTCGGTCGGACCGGCCTGCTGACCGACGACGAGGTCGTCCAGCTGGTCGCCGGCCTCGAGGGCCTGGCCGGCGAG
>DASTVH010000104.1:0-11870 GCA_035759195.1 Candidatus Limnocylindrales bacterium | reverse complement strand
GGGCCAGGAGGTTTGCCACGGCGGCTCGCCAATCGTCCCGGAGGAGGCCGATTTCCTGGCGCACGGTGTGGGTGACGCCGCGCAGGAGTGACTCGTCGCCGACGCGGTCGGCGAGGCCGGCGACGTCCTCGGCGATTGCGGCGGCCTCGTCGATTCGGCCGGTGTCGAGGAGTGCCCGGGCGAGCCAGTTGCCAGCGGTGACGGCCTGGACCGGCAGGACGCGACGACCGGCCTCCCGCCAGGCCTGCTCGAACACGTCGATCGAGGCGACCTCCCGCCCGATGAGCCGGAGCGCCAGCCCGTCCAGGACCCGCGCGTCGATCGAGTCGGGATCCAGATCCATGGCAACGGCCAGCGCTTCATCGGCGTCGCCGGGGAGGCGGTCGAACCGCTCCTGCTGAACGTCCGCTTCGTAGGTGATCCGGATCGCGGCGAGGTAGGCGCGCCGCGCGTCGGTCGGGAGGCGCTCCAGGCCGCCGTCGGCCGCGGCCTGTCGGCGAGCCCGCCGCAGGGCGGTGCGCGCCAGGCGGGCACCCTCGTCCACGGAGTGCTCCCGCCACAACGTCACAGACGCAGCGAACGCCCGGATCGCGACGTCCGTCCAGGGCTCGGGGCGGCCGAGACGGCCAAGGCGATCGCGCCACGCCCGGATCCGGGCGACGTCGTGGTGGTGGAAGGCGATCCGGGCCGCTTCGAGGGCCGCCCGGATCCTCGCGTCGCCGGGCGGCACGGACTCGACGAGCGCCGCCCAGCGAGCATGAGCCTCCTCATGGCGGCCGGCGTCCCCGGCCAGTCCGGCGAGCGCGAAACGAAGCCTGACCGGCCAGGACGATGGGTCTCCGGCCGGTGCCTCGTCGGCAATCGCCCCGAGCAGGCGAAGGTTGTCGTCGCCGAGCAGCCGGCGACGCGGTGAGGTGGCGATCCGCAGGGCAAGCTCGGCCGTCTCGAGGCCGCCGGCGCGACGATGCTCGAGGACCTCCCTGAGATCGGAGACGTCGTCGACTGCCTCCACATCGAGGCGCTGCGCGATGCGCCGGTGGAGTCGCCGCCGCACGTCGCCCGGCAGGCCCCGGATGACCGCGTCGCGAATCAGGTCGTGGGCGGTCCGGACCAGCGGCCCGGACGTGACGACGACGCCGGCGTCGACGAGGCCGGAGAGGAGCGCCCGGATGCGCGTTGGCGCCGCCCCGGCGACGGCGGCGAGCGCCTCGCCGTCGATCGGGCGCCCGATCAGGGCCAGGTGGGCGAGGAGCCCGGCAGCCGCGGGGTCCAGCCGGCCGACTCGCCGCCCAACGGTCGCGAGGGCGTCGTCCTCGGCTCCGCGCGCGGCCAGGACGCGGATCCAGAAGGGTGAGCCGCGGCCCCGCGTGGCGATTTCCTTGACCGCCGCCGGATCGGAATCCGGAGCCAGTCGCCGTGCAAGCTCGGCTCCGTCCGCCGGATCGAGCGCCCCCAGCTCGAGCGTCCTCAGAGCGCCCGGTGCGCGGAGGACCGCCCCGAGGCGGTCGACGAACGCCCGGGCGCCGGTCGTCGGCCGCGCCGCCACGACGAGGGCCAGCGGCCCGCCGGCGCCGGCGGTGCCACGGATCACGTAATGCAGGATCGCGAGCGACAGATCGTCCACCCACTGGAGGTCGTCGACCGAGAGGACGACGGCCCCGCGACCGGTCAGAGCGCGGTGGACTGCCTCGAAGAGGCGGATCGGCTCGAGGGGGTCGGTCCCGGCCGGCGACGGCTCGAGCAACCGGCGAAGCGCGCCGCCGGCCTCGCCGTCCGTGAGCCGTTCGAGCGGCCGGCGGAAGGCCGCCAGCGGCACGTCCCGTTCGGCTTCGAAACCGGCGACCTCGACATGTTCCGCCCGCCGCTCGCCGGCCAGCGCCTCGACCAGGAGGCGGCTCTTGCCGATACCCGGGTCGCCGAACACGACGATGGCAGCCGGGGACCGGCGGTTCGTCGCGTCGGCGACGACCTCTCGGATGGCGGCGAGTTCGGCGATCCGCCCGACGAAGATCCCGGCCACGGCCCAAGTGTGGCGCCGCCGATCAAGCGTCCGCCGTCCGCGGAAACGCGGGAGTTCACCGATGAACCGGGTTCGCCGACGGGCCTACGGTCGAGACAGGGTTCGCGCAGCGAACGACACCGTAGATGGGAGAAACGTCATGCGTCACCTACCGAGTCCGATCGGCCGGACGGTCCGCGCCGCCCTGCTCGCCGTCGCCGCCATCGCCGCGACAGTGTCGGGCGCCCTCGCCGCATCGCCGAGCCCGAACGCGAACTGCGTCGGTCAGTTCTCGCACTTCTTCGCCCAGGGCGGCGGCGGAACACACCGCTCGGACGTCGCAAAGGGGTTCGCCGCCGACCTGCGGCCGGCCGGAGAGAACGTCTACAGCCATGTTGCCGAGACCCACGGAACGCTCGAGGCCTGCTTCGAGCAGTCGGCCGGCTGACCGACCTTGACGATGGACCCCGAGCCGGCCTCAGCTCGCCGGCTCGGGCGGCTCCTCGGGCACGGGCCGGAGGCGGACCGGCTCGGTCCGGCCCCGGATCCGCAGATTGAGCATCTCGACGAAGACCGAGAAGCCCATCGCGAAGTAGATGTAGCCCTTCGGGATGTGGACGTCGAAGCCGTCCGCCACGAGCGACATGCCGATGAGGAGCAGGAAGCTCAGGGCCAGCATCTTGACCGTCGGGTGCTCCTCGACGAACTTCGAGAGCGGTTCCGCGGCCAGGAGCATTACCCCGATCGCGATGACGACGGCAGCGATCATCACGAGGATCTCGTCGGCCATGCCGACCGCGGTGATCACCGAGTCGAGCGAGAAGACGATGTCGAGGAGCGCGATCTGGATGAGGACGCCCCGGAAGCTGATCGACTTGGGGATCTCGCCCTGCTTGTGACCGCCGCCCTCGAGTCCCTCGTGGATCTCGGTCGTCGCCTTGGCGAGCAGGAACAGGCCGCCGCCGATGAGGATGAGATCCCGACCCGAGAACTCCATCCCGACGAGCGTGAAGAGCGGCGCCGTCAGCCCGATGACCCACGACAGGGTCAGCAGCAGCAGGATCCGCATGATCAGGGCGAGGCCCAGGCCGATCCGCCGGCCCCTGGCCTGCTGCTCGCGCGGCAGGCGCGAGGTCAGCACCGAGATGAACACGATGTTGTCGATGCCGAGCACGATCTCGAGCACCGTGAGGGTGAGGAGGGAGATCCAGATCTCGGGATTCGTCAGGAGGTCCATCCGCGCATTCTCGCCGGTTCGTCACGCCGCGTGTGTTGCGGATACGATCACCCGATCGTGACCGACCTCGCACGCTCATCGCGCCGCGCGCTCCCTGTGCTGGACCTCGCGCCCGCCGAATCTGCAGCGTCCCACCCGGCCGCCCCCGAGCCGCTGGATCCCCGCCTCGGCGAGTACCGGCCGGAAGCGCCGGCCCTGCCGCGGTTCCACGTCTGGACGCTGGGCTGCCAGATGAACCGCAGCGATTCGGAGGAGATGGCGGGGCGCCTCCTTGCGGCCGGCTGCGCCGAGGCGACCTCCGTCGAGTCGGCCGACCTCATCGTCATCAACTCGTGCGCGATCCGCGAAGCCGCCGAGCAGAAGGTGATCGGCCGCCAGGGCCAGCTCGCCCGGCTCAAGGCCGCGAACCCGGGCCTGCGGGTCGTGCTGACCGGCTGCTCGGTCCGCGAGGCCGACCGGGCAGGGCTCCGCCGCCGCTACCCGGCCGTCGATCTCTTCCTCCGGCCCGACGAGGAGCCCGAGCTCGTCGACCGGCTCGGGCTGGCCTCGGCCCAGGGAGCGGTCGGGCTGATCGGGGCCACGACGACCGTGGGCCGCGCCGTCGTCGGCGTCGCGGACCGCCTCTCGCGGACGCGTGCCGCGGCCGTCGCGGGCGGGGCTGTCGCGCGCGATTCCGCCACGAGCGCGTGGCTGCCGATCATCTACGGCTGCGACAAGACGTGCACGTACTGCATCGTCCCCTTCAGCCGCGGCCCCGAACGCAGCCGGCCGTTCGACGAGATCGTCGACGAGGCCCGCTCGATCGCGGCCGCCGGGTACCGCGAGGTCACGCTGCTCGGCCAGAACGTCAACTCGTACGGCCACGATCTCGCCGCCGAGGCCCGCTTCGGCCACGTCGCCCCCGAGCGCTGGGCCGGCCGCCGCCTCGACCTCCACGGACGGCCGGACCTCGCCGAGCTGATCCGGGCGATCGACGCGATCCGGACCGCCGACGGGCGGACTGCGATCGAGCGACTGCGGTTCGTCACCTCGCACCCGTGGGACCTCTCGGATCGACTCATCGCGGCGATGGCCGAATGCCCTTCGGTCTGCGAGCACCTCCACCTGCCCGTCCAGTCGGGCGACGACGCGGTGCTTCGCCGGATGGGCCGCCAGTACACGATCGAGCACTACCTCGAGCGCCTCGCCCGGATCCGCGAGGCGGTGCCCGGGATCGCGATCTCGACCGACATCATCGTCGGCTTCTGCGGCGAGACCGAGGAGCAGTTCCGTTCGACGCTCCGCCTCCTCGAGGCGGTCCGCTACGACCAGGTCTTCGCGGCCGCCTACTCGGAGCGGCCGGGGACGCCGGCGACCCGCCTCGCCGACGACGTCCCACCCGACGTGAAGCGCCGCCGCCTCAATGAGCTGCTCGCCCTCCAGGAGGCGATCGGCCTCGAGCGCAATCGAGCCTGGCTCGGCCGCACCGTCGAGGTCCTCGTCGACGCGGTGACGCCGCCGCGGGCCCACGACCACCACGAGGCGGGGGAGGGGACGGCCGGCCGGCAGGTCTCGGGCCGAACACGCCAGAACAAGCTCGTCCACCTCGGCGGCGGCGCGGAGCTGCTGGGAAGGGCGGTCCGCGTCCGCGTCGACCACGCCGGGCCGTACGCCCTGCGGGGGACCGTCGTCACCGCGTGACGCCGCCGCCGCTGCTCGTCATCGCCGGCGCGACGGCGACGGGCAAGTCGGGGCTCGCGACCGCGACCGCGGTCGCTGTCCGCGACCAAGGGGTCCCGGTCGAGATCGTGTCGGCCGACTCGCGACAGGTCTACCGCGGCCTCGACATCGGCACCGCAAAGGTCCCACCCGGCGAGCGGGCCGGTATCGCCCATCACGGTCTCGACCTCGTGGATCCGGACGAGCCGTTCAGCGTCGCCGACTTCGTGAGCCACGCCCGCGCGGTGCTCGCCGCGATCCCGACCGGCGGTCTCGCGATCCTCGTCGGGGGCACCGGCCTGTACCTGCGAGCCGTCGCCCGCGGCCTCGCCACCGAGGCCCTGGCGTCGGATCCGGCCGTCCGCGCCCGCGTCGAGGCGGATCTCGCGCGCGATGGGCTGCCCGCGCTCGCCGCCCGCCTCGCGACGATCGCCCCGAGCCGCGCCGCGGCGGTCGATCTGCGCAATCCGCGGCGGGTCGTCCGGGCCCTCGAGATGGCCGAGCTGCAGGGCGACGTCGTCCCGCCGGCGCCGCGCGGCTACGGCGGGCCGGTCGCCTGGATCGGGCTCGACGTCGACCGCGCGACGCATGCCCGCTGGATCGAGGCGCGGGCGCGCGGCCAGTTCGATGCCGGGTTGGTCGAGGAGGCGCGATCGCTCCGGGAACGGTACGACCCGTCGCTGCCGGCCTTCTCCGCGATCGGCTATCGCGAGGCCTGGGCGCTCCTCGACGGTGCCGCGAGCCTCGAGGCCGCGATCGCCGCCGACGCCGGGCGCAACGTCGCCTTCGCCCGCCGCCAGCGGACGTGGTTTCGCTCGGAGCCGGGCGTCGAGTGGCTCGATGCGGCCGAGCTGGCCCCCGCCCGCGCGACCGCGATCGATCGCGCGCGGGCGCTGCTCGATGGCGCGGCGCGCGGCCCGACCGGAGCCTAGAGCCCGGGCACCTCGGTCTCGTCGCGGACCTCGGCGACCCCGGTGACCCGCGAGGCGACCTCGACGAGCGCGTCGCCGTCCTCGATGCCGTCGACCGTGCCCCGCAGGACGACCGTCGCGCCCCGGGTCACCACCTCGACCCGGTCGGCAAGGGCGGATGTGGCCGAATCCGCCCGCAGCGCCTCGCGGACCCGCGCCGTCATCTCCAGGTCGTCGGGGATCCCGGCGCCATGGTGGGCCTCGTCGTACGGCTCCTCGTTCGCCGACACCGCCGTGCCCGTCGCGACCTCGACGCCCTGGGGGTCCTCGGTGGGGACCGTCGGCGGGTCGATCGGCGGGATCCAGGGCATGCCCTCGTCGGAGGCGACGTAGGCGTTGTCGGTCTCGCCGGCCCGCAGGTCCGTGTCGGCGAGGCCCTCGAGCGACTCGATCTCGCCGGCCTGGGCATCGCGATCCGGCGGGACGCCGGCCTCGAGCTCGCCGAGATAGCGCTCGGTGTCGGTGAGACCGCGCGGTTCCGACTCCATCTCGTCGGGGGCGAGCACCGCGTCCTGGTCTTCGGGCGCCTCCTCGCCCTCGAGAGCCCGGAGCTGGTCGACGAGCGGCATCGAGCCGGAATTGGGGCGGTCGTCGGGGAGCCGGCGGGGATCGGACACGGGGAACCTCCTGGGACCTCTCGGGTCCTCCGAGAGCGTCCACCCGGGGACCTATCAGGGGCGTGACGGCGGCACGAATCGGGCGAACGACTACACTACGGCCGCCGTGAGTGCCGCGAAGCTGATCGATCTGTCCACGCCCGTCGAGAAGGCCTTCCTCGTCGCCGTCGACACAGGCGACGACGCCGGCTGGTCGGCCGAGGATTCGCTCGCCGAGCTCGCCAACCTCGCGACGACCGCCGGCGCCGAGGTCGTCGGGGCCGAGTGGCAGAACCGCCGCCACGTCGACCCCAACTGGTACGTTGGCAAGGGCAAGGCCGAGGAGCTGGCCCACGCCCGCAGCGAGACCGGGTTCGACCTGCTCATCGCCGACGACGAGCTCTCGCCGGGACAGCAGAAGGCACTCGAGAGCCTCGTCAACGTCAAGGTCATCGACCGCAGCCGGCTGATCCTCGACATCTTCGCCCTCCACGCCCAGACCCACGAGGGCCGCCTCCAGGTCGAGCTCGCCCAGCTGGAGTACCAGCTGCCCCGCCTGACCCGCCTCTGGACCCACCTCTCGCGGACCGGCGGCGGGATCGGCACGCGGGGACCCGGCGAGAGCCAGCTCGAGACCGACCGGCGGATCATCCGGACGCGGATCGCCAAGATGAAGGAACGGGTCGACCAGGTCCGCCAGCAGCGGGCGACGGCGGCTCGCGGCCGGGACCGGCGGCTCATCCCGACCGTCGGCATCGTCGGCTACACGAACGCCGGCAAGTCGACGCTCCTCAATTCCCTCGTCGGCAGCGACGTCGCCCACGTTGAGGACAAGCTCTTCGCGACGCTCGACCCGACGTCGCGCCAGGTCCGTCTCGGCGACGGCCAGACCGCGATCGTGACCGACACCGTCGGATTCATCCACAAGCTGCCCCACCAGCTCGTCGACGCGTTCCGGGCGACGCTCGAGGAGGTCAACCGGGCCGACGTCCTCGTCGAGGTCGTCGACGCCTCCGATTCGCACCTGCGCGAGCACCGGGCGACGGTCCAGACCGTCCTCGACGAGCTCGGCGCGGGCGACAAGCCGCGCCTCGTCGCGTTCAACAAGGCCGATCTCGTCGAGGCCGCCGCCCGCGACGGCGACGCCCCGGCGCCGGCCCTCGCGGGGAGCGTCCTCGTCAGCGCCCTCACCGGCTACGGGCTCGACACGCTCCGGGCCGAGATCGCGGCGCTCCTCGCCTCGCTCTGGGTCGACGTCGACGTCCACGTCCCGTACGCTGCCGGCGAGCTCCTCGCCCGGGTCCGCGAGCGTGGCACGGTCGATCTCGACTACGGTGAACGCGACGTGCGGGTCCACGGGCGGGCCGCCCCGTCGCTCGCGGGCGAGCTCGAGGCCGTCGGCGGCCGCTGGGCCGAATCGCTGCGGAACGGGACCGACGGCGGATGACCGGGGAACCACGACCGCTCCGGATCGCGGGCCGCGGCCGGCTCGAGGACGGCGGGCTCGTCGTCTGGTCGGTCGCCGAGGGCGCCCGCGGCCGGCGCTGGCGCTGGACGGTCATCGATACCGGCATCGTCCGCCACGTCGGGCTCGTCGAGCTCGATCCCGACGGGCGCTTCGGGCGGCTCGAGCTCGCGTCGTCCGACGGCCAGCTCACCCTCCATCCCTCGGCCGACCGGGGCGAGCTCCATGGCAACGTCGTCGCCGTCGCCGGCGTCCGACCCCTCGCGTTCCCGGCCGACGAGCGGACCGACGTCGCGATCGCGTTCGACGCCTTCGGCACCTCGCTCCTCGGGGCGGGGGAGGGGACCTGCATCTGGATCCTGGGCGGCCTGACCGTCGAGGCCACGACGCGCCGCCCGCCGCGGCTCGCCATCGACTACCGCGGCGTGCCGGTGCTCGAGGCCGGCGTCGAGTGGCCGCTCGAGGACGAGGACTGACCGGTCGACTGCGTCCGAGCGGGGCCGATCGTGGGAACCCTGTGGACAACGTGCTCCGAATCGGGCGGTCAGATTCGAAACTCGTGGATAACCCGCTATCCAGCGCCGCCGTCGGCCGGGTACTGTAGGTCTTGCCCGAAGGGGCCACGGACCGAAAGTGACGACACGGGTGCTTGCATTCGTGTCGGAGGCTACGGACCCGAGGTTCCTTCGGGTGTTTCGTTGTCCCCGTCCGCGACCAGCCGGCCGAGCTCGACGAGGAGCCGCGTGGCGTCGCACGGCCAGGGCCGGCCGCAGGCCCGGCAGACGACGAGGGCGTGCTCGACCGGGTCGGGGCGGTGGCGGCGACGGGTCCGGGCGGTGGTCGCGAAGCGGAGGCGGCGGGGCGGACGGGCAGCGGTGAGGGCGACAGCATCCATGGGCGAGATGATCGGACGGCCCGGTTAACGGCCGATCACCCGCCGATCACCCCGCGATCAATTCGCGGCGCGGACCGTCCCCGGACCCGGCGGCGAGGGCCCCGGATTGGTTGCGCGTCGCGCGACAACCGTGGGAAGAATGTGGACAACCACGTCCCAGACCGGTCCCAAACTTCGAAACTCGTGGATAACCCACTAGGCAGGGCACCCGGCGGGCCGTATCGTAGGACTTGCCTGAAGGGGCTACGAGCAACTAGTGATCTGGCCGGTACTTGTATTGGCTGGGACATCTAGTGATCGAAGTTCCTTCGGGCGTTTTGTTGTGCCCGGTCCCGTGAGGAGGGTGATCCTGCCGTCCTGGCTGCCCGGCGCGGCGACCGTGGCCGGTCTCGGCGAGCCGCTCGATCCCGCGACGATCGCCGCGGCCGTCGATCTCATCCATCCGGCGTTCCGCGCGTCGCCTGCGTTCGTCAGCGACGAGCTGAGCGCACGCGCCGACACCCAGATCGTCGTCAAGCTCGACTGCGTCAACCCGATCGGGGCGTTCAAGGGCCGCGGCACCTGGCTCGCCGTGCGCCGGCTCGTCGAGGAGCGGCGGGTCGGGCCGGACCGGCCGCTCGTCGTCGCCTCGACCGGCAACTTCGGCCAGGGCGCGGCGTTTGCCGGGCGGGCGTTCGGGGTCCCGGTCGTCGTCTACGCCGACACCGCCGCGAACCCGACGAAGCTCGCTCGGATCCGGGCGTTCGGCGCGACGGTCGTCCAGGAGGGGAGCGACTTCGACGAGGCGCGAGCGGCGGCCGAGCGGTACGCCCGCGACCAGGGCGCGGTTCTCCTCGTCGACGGCGCCGACCACTGGGTCGCGACCGGCGCCGCGTCGATCGCCCTCGAGCTGACCGAGGCCGCGGGGAGGGGAGCGCTCCCCCATCTCGCGACCGCGTTCGTGCCGGTCGGCAACGGGGCGCTGATCGTCGGAATCGGCGCCTGGCTGCGCCACGCGGCGCCGGCCTGCCGCGTCGTCGGCGTCCAGTCCGAGCGGGCGCCCTCGATGACGCTCTCGTGGCGGGCCGGGCGCCCGCTCGAGACCGAGCGGGCCGACACGTTCGCCGGCGGGATCGCGACCCGCGTCCCGGTGCCCGAGGCGCTCGACGCGATGCGCGGCCGGGTCGACGACATGGTCCTCGTCGGCGACGACGAGCTGCGGGCCGCCCAGGCGGAGCTCAGCGAGGTCCTCGCCGTGGCCGTCGAGGGCGGCGGGGCGGCGTCGTGGGCGGCGATTCGCGCCGCCGCCCGAGCGGGGACCCTCGCGGGTCCCGCGCTCGTTCTCGTGACCGGCTCGAACGCCGAGCCGGCCTGATCAGCGGCCTGATCACCGAACGGTCTACGGCTCGGCGACGAACCAGACGTCGTTGAGGCCCTGACCGTTCGTCTGGCCGGCCGCGGTGTCGCCCTGGAAGTAGTAGAGCGGCATCCCGTTGTAGGCGACCTGGCTCGTCCCGTCGTCGCGGGTGACGATCGTGACCGTGCCGGTCACGCCGTCCTCGAGCCCGACGTCCTCGACCGCGTCGGCGAGGAGCGGCGGCCAGGCGGTCGCGCAGTCGACGTTGCAGACGCTCGTGCCGGCGTCCTTCGTGTCGTTCGTGAAGATGTAGAGCGTCAGGTCGTCCTCGCCGACGAGGTACTCGCCGAGATCGGCCCCGCCGTCGACGACCTTAAGCTCGACCTCCGCCCCGGCCATGCTCGGCTCGGCCGAGGCGCTCTCGGACGGCTCCTCGCTCGGCTCCATGCTCGGTTCGGCCGAGGCGGCTGACGGTGATGCGGTGGCGACCGCCGATGGCGACGACGCGCCGCCACCGGTCGTGCACGCGGCGAGCATGACGACGAGCGCCAGCAGCCAGGCGGCAGCGAAGAATCCCCGGGTGGTCATGGGTCTGGTCCTCCTGGCCGAGGCGATGCGCCCCGGACAGGGCCAGATACGTCCCGAACGGCCGGGTCGGTTTCGGCCACCGGCCCGGTCGGTTGTCGGGCGACCGACCCGTCAGGCGAAGGGGTCGTCGGCCCGTGCCGCCATGAGGTAGCCGCCGAAGGCGAGCATCCAGAGCATGACCGGGTAGACGATCATCCGCTCGGTGCCGCCGTGGCCGATCGCCCCGAAGGCTGCGGTGTTGCCGGAGTCGCCGATGACCATGAGCACCACGAACACCATCCCGACGAGGCCGGCGACGAACGAGACCCAGCGCATCGGGCCGCTCAGGACCGCGCCGGTGCCGATCGCGAGAAGGTTGAAGAACAGGAACGCGAGCAGCGCGAAGATCGAGTGGAGATCGCTCGTGCCGAGCGGGAACACCCCGGCTCCCGCCGCGCCGATGCCGGCGAGGACGTACAGCGCGAGCAGCCACATCCGGCCGTGCGATCGGAAGAAGAGGTAGCCGCCCACGACGCTGAGGGCGCCGACCGCGATCAGCGAGACGTTGAAGAGCAGGGCAGTCTCGGGGAGGCGCCCGAGGTCGCTGATCGCGGCCGCGGCGTAGTCGTAGCCGGGGACCATCGAGGCCGCGAGCATGATCACGGTCATGAACTGGGCGGCGAGCAGGAACAGCAGGAACCCGGGCAGCCGCTGGTCCGCGGCGGCGGTCACCCCGGCTCGTGTGCGGGCCGCAGGCTCCAGGCGCATTTCGTGGGCTTGAGTTGCCATCGTGCACTCCTTCCGACGCCCGGGCGACGTCACGGCCCGTCGGTGACGGGTCGGGCCGTGGCACCCGGCGTCAGACTCAGGGTCGCCCGAGGCGCCCCGGCGAGGCGAGGGCCGGCCGGCCCGTCCGCTCCCGGCCGCGCGGCACGTTCGCCGAGCTCTCACGCTCACGGACAGCGTGTGCTGTAGTATGCGACGATGAGGATTGCGGCATGCTGACCGTCCCCGAGATCGCCCGGCGGGCAGGCCGCAACCCCGAGACGGTGCGGCGCTGGATCAGGGAGGGCCGGCTTCGCGCGGACAAGGTCGGGACCCAGCAC
>DASTVH010000103.1:0-2370 GCA_035759195.1 Candidatus Limnocylindrales bacterium | reverse complement strand
CGCGGCCCGGCTCCGAGCCGGCCGCCCGTCTGGCTGCGGTCGGCGCCGGCGCGACGGCGCCCGAACGGCCGCGACGCCCCAGCCTCGACGACGAGCCGAACGACGCGCCGATCCGGACGCGCGGCCTGACCAAGCACTACGACGACCTCGTCGCGGTCGACAACCTCGACCTCGAGGTCCGGGCCGGCGAGATCTTCGGGCTGCTCGGCCAGAACGGGGCAGGCAAGACGACCACGATCCTCATGCTCCTCGGCCTGACCGAACCGACCGACGGCGAGGCCCGCGTGACCGGGCTCGATCCGGCCCGCAACCCGCTCGAGGTCAAGCGGCGCGTCGGCTACATGCCCGACAGCGTCGGATTCTACGGCGACCTCACCGGCCGCGAGAACCTGCGCTACACGGCCCGGCTCAACCGGATCCCGGCCGACGTCGCGGAGGAAGCGATCGACGAGGTCCTCGACCAGGTCGGGCTCTCGTCCCGGGCGGACGACCCGGTCGACTCGTACTCGCGGGGCATGCTCCAGCGGCTCGGCATCGCAGATGCGCTCGTCAAGGACCCCGACATCCTGATCCTCGATGAGCCGACGACCGCGATCGATCCGATCGGTGTCGTCGAGGTCCTCGACCTCCTGCGGGGCCTCGTCCGGGACCGGGGGATGGCGATCCTTCTCTCGAGCCATCTGCTCAACCAGGTCCAGTCGGTGTGCGACCGGATCGGGATCTTCGCCGCCGGCCGGCTCATCGGCCAGGGCACGCTCGACCAGCTGGCCGCCCGGTTCGGCGACACGTCCGCCCACATCGAGGTGGCTTTCGAGGGGGCCGACGAGACCGCGAACGAGCGGATCGTGTCGGTCCTGCGCAGCGTCGACGGTGTGACGCAGGTGACGCCGGGCCGGTCGCCCTCCCTGCCGTGGTCGGTCTCGGTCGCCTCTCCGGAAATCGAGCCCGCGGTCCGTCGCCGCCTGCCGATCGTCGCCGCCGAGAACGATCTCCAGCTCGTCTCGCTTCGGCCGGTCGCGCCGTCGCTGGAGGAGATCTACCGCCACGCGGTCGCCCGGACGCTGCCCGCCGCCGGAGGCGTCACGTGACCGCGCCCGCGACGCCGGTCCGGGCCGGGCGACCGGAGCGCTCGGTGCCCCACGCCGGCTGGATGGTCGTCGCCCGAAAGGAGTTCGCCGACCACATCCTCTCGGCCCGGTTCATCGTCCTGCTGTTCATTCTCGGGATCGTCGCCGCGGTCCCGCTCTACATGACCGCCGACGTGATCCGGTCCGCGGCCTCGAACGCGAGCGGCGGCCAGGCGATCTTCGTCGCCCTGTTCTGGTACACGCCGCCGCTGCCCGAGGCGCTCGGCCAGCAGGGCACGCTGCCGAGCGTGGCCGGCTTCTTCGGCCTCGTGGCTCCCCTCCTCGGGCTGTCGTTCGGGTTCGACGCGGTGAACGGCGAACGCTCGCAGGGGACCCTCCCGCGGCTGCTGTCCCAGCCGATCCATCGCGACGACGTCATCAACGGCAAGTTCGCCGCGGGGCTGTCGGTCATCGGGCTCGTCATCGCCGCGATCGTCGGGCTCATCGGGGCCTTCGGCATCCTCCGGCTCGGCGTGGCCCCGACGGCGGCCGAGCTCCTCCGGATCATCCTGTGGGTGCTCGTCACGATCGTGTACGTCGCGATGTGGCTGGCCTTCGGGATGCTCCTCTCGGTCGTCGTCCGGCGGGCCGCGACGTCGGCCCTGATCGGATTCGGGATCTGGTTCGCCGTGACGTTCTTCGGCGGTCTGATCAGCGGGATCATCGGTGGCCTGGTCGCGCCCTTGAGCGGCACGGCCGAGGAGGTCCTGCGCAACAACGCGACGCAGGAGACGCTGAACCGGCTCCGCCCGGACATCCTCTACGCCGAGGCGTCGCGGGCGCTGCTGAGTCCGCAGGTGACCGACGTCTCGACGCCGGCCACGATCGGCGGCTACGAGCAGGCCGCCCAGCGGATTCCTTCGCTCCTCTCGCTCGACCAGAGCTTCATCCTGGTCTGGCCCCAGGTCGTCGCGCTCGTCGCGATCACCGTCGCGTGCTTCGCCCTGGCGTACGTCCGGTTCATGCGCCAGGAGGTCCGCGCCTGAGATGGCCGAGCAGCCGCGCGGGAGCGAATCCGACGCCGAACGGCCGGCCTGCGGCCCCGGCTGCGCCTGCGCGGTCGGCAACGAGTTCGGCGAGCGCGAGGTTCGTCGCGAGCTGCGCTCGTATCGCCGGTCCGGTCCGCCTCGCACGACGCGCTGGCTGATCGACGGCCTGCGGGCCGACGGCGTTGGTGGGATGTCGGTGCTCGACATCGGCGCCGGCGTCGGCGCGGTCCACCAGGAGCTCCTCGCCGACGGTG
>DASTVH010000102.1:0-3832 GCA_035759195.1 Candidatus Limnocylindrales bacterium | reverse complement strand
CAGACGTTCGTCATCGTCTCCCGAACCCAGCTCCGGGCCCTCCGCGCGGACGCGGCGCTGCGGGCGTCGACCGCGCTCTACCTGCGGGCGCCCGAGACGCCCGAGGCGGCGGCCGCAATGCGCGACGCGCTCCGGCGGAGCGTTCCCGGGGCGCGGCTCGAGAGCCGGGCCGAACGGACGGCGGCGATCCGCTCGTCCCCGATCGTCGAATCGCTCGTGGCCGGGGTCGCCGCGGCCGCCGCCGTCGCACTCGCCTACGCCGCCCTCGCGGTGACCGCCGCGCTCGCCCTCGCCGGCGCGGCGCGGACGGTCGAGGTCGCCCACCTGCGGACGCTCGGCCTGACCCGGCGCGAGGCGCTCGGGCTGGTCGCGGTCGAGCACGGACCGACGATCATCGTCGCCTTCGCCGCCGGCGCGGCGCTCGGGATCGGTCTCTTCGCGCTGCTCCGCGACGGCCTCGGCCTGTCCGACCTCGTCGGGGCGGAGGTCGACGTCGCCGTCGGCGCCGATCCGGTCCAGCTCGCGGCGATTCTTGCCGCGGTCGTCATCATCGTCGCGTTGGGGATCTTCCTCGGCGCGGCGCTCCAACGGGCGGCGACACCGGCCGCAGCGGTACGACGAGGTTTCGAGTGATGAAGGACGCGCAGGACCGATCGTTCGGCGGCCGGCCCGAGCTTCCCGAGATCGAGGAGCTGCCGAGCCGCGACCGCGGAGCGACCGCCGCGACCGCCGCGGCCGCCGCGACCGACCGCGTGACTGCCGGAACGGATCCGCCGGCGCGGCCCGCCGGCCCGGCCGCCCATCGCCGGCCGCGCTACGGCGAGGGCGCGCTGATCAGCTGCGACAACCTCGTGAAGATCTTCAAGATCGCCGATCTCGAGGTCGTCGCCCTCCAGGGCCTCGACCTGCTCGTCGACAAGGGCGAGATGGTCGCGATCGTCGGGGCGTCGGGGTCGGGCAAGTCGACGCTCATGAACATCCTCGGCGGCCTCGAGGTGCCCTCGGCCGGCCGGGCCGTCGTCGGCGGTCACGACCTCGGCCAGATCGGTCGGCGGGAGCGGACCCGCTACCGGCGCCGGGTCGTGGGCTTCGTCTGGCAGCAGACCGCCCGCAACCTGCTGCCGTACCTCGACGCGCTCGAGAACGTGGAGCTGCCGATGGTCCTCGACGGTCGCAGGAACCGCCGGGAGCGGGCGACCGAGCTGCTCGGGCTCGTCGGGTTGCCCGACCGCCTCCACCATCGCCCTGAGCGCCTGTCGGGTGGCGAGCAGCAGCGCGTCGCGATCGCGGTCGCCCTCGCCAACGCCCCCGAGGTCGTCCTCGCCGACGAGCCGACCGGCGAGCTCGACACGGCGACATCTCACGAGGTCTTCGAGCTCCTCCGCCGCGTCAACGAGCAGCTCGGGACGACGATCGTCATCGTGACCCACGACCCGGTCGTCTCGGAGCAGGTCCAGCGGACCGTGGCAATCCGCGACGGCCGGACGAGCACCGAGACGCTCCGCCGGACTGAGCTCTCCGACGACGGCGACCATCGGGCGATCAGCGAGGAGTTCGCGGTCCTCGACCGGGCCGGCCGCCTCCAGCTGCCGAAGCAGCACATCGCCGCGCTCGAGCTCAGGAACCGGGTCCGGCTGCGGCTCGAGGAGGACCACGTCGGTGTCTGGCCCGACCGCAACGGGAAGGAGAGTGCGCCGAAGTGACCGACATGACCGCGTCCGTTCGCTCGCCGGGGTCCGCGGCGTTCCCGACCGGGCCGATGGTCGAGGCGACCGAGCTGAGCCGCGACTACCCGATGGGCGATTCGGTCGTCCACGCCCTGCGATCGATCGACCTGACCGTCGGGCGCGGTGAGCTGCTCGCGGTTCGCGGGCGCTCGGGGAGCGGCAAGACGACGCTCCTCAACCTGCTCGGCGGCCTCGACCGCCCGACCGCCGGACGGGTGATCGTCGACGGCCGCGAGATCTCGTCGCTCGGCGAGGATGAGCTGGTCGGCGTCCGCCGCCGGACGGTCGCGTTCGTCTTCCAGGCGTTCGGGCTCGTCCCGTTCCTGACCGCCGCCGAGAACGTCGAGGTGCCCCTCCGCCTGATCCACGCCGAACCGCGCGAGCGCGACGCGCGGGTCGCCGACCTGCTCGAGATCGTCGGTCTCGGCGAGCGGGCCAGGCACCGACCCCATGAGCTGTCGGGTGGCGAGCAGCAGCGGGTGGCCCTCGCCCGGGCCCTCGCGAACCGCCCGAGCCTGCTCCTCGCGGACGAGCCGACGGGCCAGCTCGACTCCGACACCGGTCACATGATCATGCTGCTGTTGCGCTCGATCGTGCGCCACGAGGGGATCACCGCCGTCGTCGCGACCCACGACCCGATGATGCTCGACGTGGCCGACCGGGTCGTGGAGCTGAGCGACGGCCGGTTCGTCGACCACGCCGACGCGGCGCCGTCGATTGCGCCGGGCCGGCCGGTCTGATACACATCCGGGGTGCGCCGTCACCGTCACCTGAGGCTCGGCGTCGTCGCGATCTCTCTCGGTTTCGTGGCCTCCCTCTCGGCGACCCTGCCCGGTGCCGAGCCGCGGCCGGTGAGCGAGGTCCGTGGCGCCGCCGCGACGCCCGCCCCGCTCCCGGGCGGGAGCGCCGCGCCGTATCGCGATCCGCGCTTCGACTACCCGCGGACGACCGAACGCGAGATGCCGCGCACCGGGAGGGACGCGCTCGCCCCGCCGCCGGGTGAGCTGACCGGCTACGTCTGGCCGCTCGCCCGGGGCCGGATCACACTGCCGTTCAAGGCGATTCCGGGCGGCTCGCGGATCAAGGACGGCGAGCGCTTCCACGACGGCCTCGACATGGCCACGTTCTGCGGCGACCGGGTCCGGGCCGCCCACGACGGCCTCGTCCTGGCCGCCGGACGCGAGTTCGACGAATACGTCGGCTGGGTCGGCGACCTGCGGCCGTACTACGCGGTGCTCGACCGCAAGAAGCTCTGGGACGACCTGCCGATCGTCGTCGTGATCGACGACGGCAACGGCTACCGGAGCATCTACGCCCACTTCAGCAAGGTCTCGGTGGCACCGGGCGATCGCGTCCGGGCCGGCCAGGTCATCGGCCTCGAGGGAGCCACCGGCCACGCGTCGGGCTGTCACGTCCACTACGGACTGTTCAGCCCGCTCGAGACCAGAACGTTCGGCGTCAGGGAGGACATCCTCGAGCGCCTGAAGCTGCCACCGCTCGAGATCGCCCGGATCGACCCGATTCTCGTGATGCCCGACGGCGCCGAGGCGCTCCGACTGCGCCGCTTCCCCGTCCCGCCCCCCGCAGCCGCGACCCTGTCGCCGGAGGCACCTCCGGCGTCGGCTGCGCCCTGATCGGCGCTGGGCTCTCCCGGCTCACCCCTGATCGGTGTCACCGGTCATTTCCGGCTCCTGGGCGTGTCGGGCGGCCCGCAACGGGCCTCATTGTCCGGTGATGGCGATCGAACCGTCAGTTGGCGGGTCGAACCCGGCCGCAACCCTCGAATCTGACCGGTGCCACCGAGCGCGCGGGCGGGTCACTCGCGCGGGTGGACACGGGCGGGTCACGCGGGTCACTCGGGCGCCCGACGCGGCCGCCGCGGGCGCCGCGGGCGGGCCGCTCCCGATTCAACCGCCGCCCTGCCTCCGGTACCGCCGGGCGATGAGCGCGTACGCCGGCAGGCGTCCGAGCGAGCGGGCCAGCGACAGCGACGAGCCGTCGCGGCCCTCGACCGCGAGGAGCGAGTCGGTGGCGGTCGCATCGGCCGGCCGCGCGTCGACCACCGCGAGGTCGATCGCCACGCGACCCGCCTCGGCCGGCCCGAG
>DASTVH010000101.1:0-3803 GCA_035759195.1 Candidatus Limnocylindrales bacterium | reverse complement strand
GGCCGCGGCTCCGTCGAGGCGACGCCCGGCTGAGTTACCCGGCTTGGCATGGCGACGCCGCCGCCCTCGGCGCTCCTGCCCGCGAAGGTTCCGGATCACCTGCCGAACGTTCCGGATCTTTCGAACGAATCTCGGCCGGGGATGCTCGTAAATGTGCCGTCGGGCTGTGCGTGGGCCGTCGTAGGCCGACACCGCGACTGATCCACGCGTCAGCGGCCGCGCGGCGGGCGCCCCGGACGGCTCGAGGGGCCCGGAACCGCCTTCGGAGGGCCGCTTCGTTCGAATGATCCGGATTCGGCCGACTTCGCTCAGCTCGCCGGGGGGCTCGCGACCCCGCTGGCGACGATCGGGCCCGTCGGCGTGGTGTTGCCGGCGTTCGGCTCGAGGGTCAGGGCGATCACGGCCCCGGGCGGCGCGTCCGTCGGCCGCGTCGTGAACGTGCCGGTCCCATCGGATGAGACCGTGAAGCTGCCGACCGGGACCGGGGCCGTCTCGCCGGCGATCACCCACGTCTCGTAGACCTCAGCCCCCGACGTCGCGGCGAGATTGCGGACCGCCAGCACGACCGAGCCGTCGGCCCGGACGGCGGCGATCCCGCGGGCCCCGTCGTCCGCCTGGCCCTGCCCCGGCGTGAGGATCACGGTCCGGCTGCCGGCCTCCCTCGCCGCCTCGATCACGGCCGCGACCGCGTCGTCGTACGAGCGGGCGGCGTTGAGCTGACCCTGGAGCAGGAGGTTCCAGCCGGCGAGCGCGACGATCCCGACGACGGCCGCGACCCGGAGGACCCAGTCCAGCGGGCGGGCCGGCGGACGGCGAATCGCCCGCTCAGCACGTTCGGCGCCCGCCGGCAGGACGGTCGGCGGCGCCGGACGGGCACGGTCCGCCGGCCGTCCCGTCGCCACTCCCTCGGCGGCCGCGGCCGCGAGGATCCGGTCGCGCAGCGCGGCCGGCGGCTCGACGGCCTCGAACGCGGCCGACTCGGTGAGGTACGGAACGACGCCGCCGAGCTCGGCGAACTCGGGGTGCGGCTCGGGGCACGAGGCGAGATGCTCGCGGACGGCGCGGTCCTCGGCCGCCTCGAGCGCCCCGAGGACGAAGCCCGCGGCAAGGTCGCGCACATCGTCGCAGGTCATCGGCCGGTCGCTCGTCATGGCGCCTCTCCCCCGGTCCGCGCGGCGGCAGCGGCCACGTCGGGGTCGACCTCGCCGGTCAGGACGCTCCGCATCGCCAGCAGCCCGAGGCGAATCCGGCTCTTGACGGTCCCCAGCGGCGCGCCCGTCCGGGCCGCGATCTCCTGCTGCGTCAGGCCGCCGAAGTAGGCGAGCTCGATCGCCTCACGCTGGACCGTCGAGAGCGCCCCGAGCGCGGCGGCGATCGCCTCGCGGTCGAGGTTGCCCGCGACCTCCGCCCAGATGTCGGGGAGCGTCAGCGACGGCGGCGGCGCGTCCTCGCGGTCGGGCAGGCCGGTCGTCGGGCGGCGCCTCCGGATCGCGTCGATCGCCCGGTGATGGACGATCGCGAGGAGCCACGTCTTCACGCTGCCCCGCCCCTCGACGTAGCGGCCGGCGTTGCGCCACGCGCCGAGAAACGCCTCCTGGACGACGTCCTCGGCGAGGGCGGCGTCGGCGGTGATCCGGAACGCGATCGTGTAGGCCATCGTGCGGTACGAGTCGTAGAGCTCCTCGAGTGCGTCGAGCTGTCCGGCCGCGACCCTGGCGAGAACGAGCCGGTCCGTGTCGTCGGCCGGCGAGGCGACGCGTCCCGGGCCGCCCTGCACGCGGTGGCTCATCCGTGAATGCGCGCGGCGAGCCCGTCCGGTTCACCGGAACCCTCGAGGCCGAGCCGTTCGCCGACCACCGTCCGGACGGCGTCCCAGACATCGTCGGCCGGCTGCCCCGCGTCGACGACGGCGAATCGCGCGGGGTCGGCCGCGGCCAGCTCCAGGAAGCCGTCGCGGACGCGACGGTGGAACTCGATGTCGAAGCCGAGCTCGAACCGGGTTCGGTCGCCGGCAGGCTTGCGGTCGAGCCCGACCTCGGCGGGCAGGTCCAGAACGATCGTCAGGTCCGGGGTCAGGCCGCCGGTCGCGACCTCCTGGAGCGCTCGCAGCCGGTCGAGCGGGAGCCCGGCGCCGAAGCCCTGGTAGGCCAGCGTCGAATCGGCGAACCGGGTGCAGACGACGGTCGTACCGGCCTCGACCGCGGGGCGAATGACGCTCTCGACGAGCTGGCGCCGGGCCGCGTTGAAGAGGAACGCCTCCGCGAGCGGGTCGAGCGGATCGGCGCCGTGGTCGTCGGCGAGCAGGAGGTCCCGGATTCGCTCGCCAAACGGCGTGCCGCCCGGCTCGCGGGTACGGAGGACGGGGATGCCGGCATCGCGCAGCGCTCGCTCGAGCCGGCGCGCCTGGGTCGACTTGCCGCCGCCGTCGGGCCCTTCGATCGTGATGAACCGCCCGCGTCCGGCGGGCGTCGAGGAACCGGTCACGGGCCGGAGTGTAGCCCGCCCGCGTGCACGGCCCGCCCCGGTGATCCGACCGCCGGCGAACCGCGTACCCTCGGCGTGATGCGACGCCGGACACTCCTCGCCGCCGCCCTCGCCGGATCGCTCCTCGCCACCGTGCCGGCGATCGTGCTGGCCCATCCGCTCGGGAACTTCACGATCAACCACTACGCGGGCCTGACGGTCACGCCCGACGCGGTCGAGCTCGATGTCGTCATCGACATGGCCGAGATCCCGACGTTCCAGGAGCGTCTCCGGATCGACGCCGACGAGGACGGCCGCGTCTCCGACGCCGAGTCGGCGGCGGCCGCGCCGACCGCCTGCCTGGATCTGGCGGCCGACCTCTCGCTCACGATCGACGATCGAGCGTCCGGACTCGTCTCGCGCGCAGCGGCGATCGTCTTCCCGTCGGGGCTCGGCGGGCTCCTGACGATGCGCCTCGAGTGCTCGTACGACGCGGCCTACGCGTCGAACTCCGGCGCCGTCCCGACGACGATCGAGTTCGAGGATCGCTCGTACGCCGAGCGGATCGGCTGGCGCGAGATCGTCGCGGTCGGCCGGGCGATGAGGATCGACGCCGGCGACATCCCCGCGACGAGCCTCTCCGACCGCCTGACGGCGTATCCGGAGGAGCGGCTCGACCGGCCGCTCGACGTCCGGTCGGCGACGATCGTTGCGACGCCGGAACCGGCGGCGGGCGGGGGCGGCGGCACCGCGCCGGCGTCCGACCCGGGCGGGGGCAGCCCCAGCGCAAACTCGCCCGCGACCGCCGCTGCCGTGCCCGGCGGCCTCGGCGCAGACGATCTCCCGGCGATCTTCCGATCCGGCGAGCTCTCGCCCCTCGTCCTGCTCGTTTCGCTCGTCACGGCGCTCGCGCTCGGGGCGATCCACGCCCTCACGCCCGGCCACGGCAAGACGCTCATGGCGGCGTACCTCGTCGGTGCGCGCGGCCGGCCGGTCCACGCCGTGGGTCTCGGGCTGGCGGTGTCGGTGTCGCACACGGTCGGGATCCTGGTGCTGGCGGCCGTCGTCGTCGCCGGCCATGGGCTGCTTCCGGCGGAGACCGTCTCGCGGGTCGCACCGATCGTCGCCGCCGTCGGGATCGTTGCGGTCGGGGCCTGGATGCTCGTCGCCGAGATCCGGCGGCGACGGGACTGCCGACACGAGGATCACGGCCCGCGCGACCACCCCCACCACGACCGCGACCACGCCCAGGACGCCCACTCCCACGACGGGCATCCCCACACTCACGGCGGGCGGGTCCACTCGCACCAGCCGCCGGCCGCCTCGTCGCTCGGCTGGCG
>DASTVH010000100.1:0-9087 GCA_035759195.1 Candidatus Limnocylindrales bacterium | reverse complement strand
CGACGCGCTCGTCTTGATGATCAGGCGATGGGCGAGCGCCGGCTCGGCGAGGGCCTTGATGTCGTCGGGGATCACGTAGTCGCGGCCGAGCAGCCCGGCGAGTGCCTGGCCGGCCCGGTAGAGCGCGATCGAGCCCCGCGGCGAGGCGCCGAGATAGACGTCCGGGTGGTTGCGGGTGCCGTTCACGAGCCGGACGATGTAGTCGGCGACGGTCGAGTCGACGTAGATGTCGCGGATCGCGCCCTGCATCCCGCGCAGCTCGTCGACGGAGCAGACGACCTCGAGCTCCTCGAGCGGGTGGGAGCGCTTCTGCTCGTCGAGGATCACGACCTCCTCGATCGGCTGCGGGTAGCCGAGCCGGATCCGGAGCATGAACCGGTCCAGCTGGGCCTCGGGCAGGGCGAACGTGCCCTCGTACTCGATCGGGTTCTGGGTCGCGATGACGAGGAACGGGTCGGGCATCGCGTACGTCGTGCCGTCGATCGTCGCCTGCCGCTCCTCCATGCACTCGAGGAGCGCCGACTGGGTCTTGGGCGTCGCCCGGTTGATCTCGTCTGCGAGGACCACCTGGGCCATGATCGGACCCGGCCTGAACTCGAACTCCTGGTTCTTCTGGTTGTAGATCGAGAGGCCGGTCACGTCGGACGGCAGGAGGTCCGGAGTGAACTGGATCCGCCGGAAGCTGCAGCCGAGGCTGCGGGCGATGGCCTTGGCCAGGACGGTCTTGCCGGTGCCCGGCACATCCTCGATCAGCAGGTGGCCGCGACAGAGAAGGGCCACGAGCGCGAGCCGGACCTCGTGGTGTTTGCCGACGATCACGCGCTCGACGTTGGCGAGGACCTTCTCGCCGGTCTGCTCCAGGTTCGACATCAGGCTCCTCGGGAATCGCGATCCGCGGACGGGACGCGGAGGGGGTGTCGGTGGATAGTACGCCCGAGACGCGAAATGGGTTCGCAACTGACGGGACGGCCAGCGAACGTTCGCCGATCGGCGTCTCGCCAGCGTCGCGGTGCCAGGGCGGGTGGCGTGTCAGCCGCGGAGCAGCGTGCTGCCGCCGACGACGAGGGTCATCATGCACCCCACCGCGCTCATCGCCGCGAGGAAGTACTCGCCGCCGGCGAACGCCGCCACGGCGACACCGCCGAAGAGGACGGCCATGACGACCGCGATCGCGGCGAGGCCGATCCGTTCGAGCGCCGGTCGGCGCTCCGGGGCGCCGGGCCCGGCGGGGCCCGGCCCGGCGTCGGGTGCCGCGGCGTCGGGTGCGGCGGCGTCGTCCGGGCGATCGGCGATCGGCTCGCCGGTGGGATCGGTCATTCGGTCACCGTCTCCAGATAGGCCGCCATCAGTTCGCCGGCCAGCGGCGCGGCCCGCTCTCCTCCCCGTCCCCCCTGCTCGACGAGCACCGCGATCGCGACCCGTGGCGCGTCGGCCGGGGCGAAGCCGATGAACCACGAGTGGGGCTCGCCGGAGCCGCCGAGCTCGGCCGTGCCGGACTTGCCGGCGGTCGGGACGCCGGGGATCTTCGCACCCGGCGTGAACTGGCGCCCGAGGTCGCCTTCGACGGCCTCGAGCATCGCCGCCGTGATCGCGTTCGCGTCGGCGGCCGAGATGACCCGCCGGATCGTCTCGGGTCCGCGCGTCCTCGTCCCGTCCTTGCCGGTCTGGGCGGTCACGAGCCGTGGCCGCATGAGCTCGCCGTCGTTCGCCACGGTCGCCGCGACGAGCGCCATCTGGAGGGGCGTGACGAACGTCTCGCCCTGGCCGAAGGCGGCGCTTGCGAGCTCGACGTCGTCGCGGAAGCCGCCGGGGTCGTTGCCCTCGCCGTTCGTGACCTGGGAGACGGCCGTCGGCAGGTCGAACGGGAGCGGCGCGTCGAAGCCGAGCCGGCCGGCCCACTCGCGCAACTCGCCGCCGCCGGTGGCGAGACCGGCCATCGCGTACCAGATGTTCGAGGAGACCTCGGTCGCGTCGACGAGGTCGAACGTCCGGGCGGGCACGCCGGCGTGTTCGCGGATCCGGAAGCCTTCGACGACGAGGCCTTCCCGCTCCGCGTCGGCCTGGCCTTCGAACGTCGTCGTCGGCGTGATCGACCCGCTGCCGAGCGCCGCGATCGCGGTCACGATCTTGAAGACCGAGCCGGGGACGTAGCGGCCCTGGGTCGCCCTCGCGAGGAGGGGCTGGGCGGGATCGTCGCGGACCGCGCCGAAGCCGGCGTCCTCGGTTGCCGGGTTGGCGATCGCCGACGCGTCGTAGATCGGCGTCGAGGCGAGGACGACGACCTCGCCGGTCCGCGGGTCGAGCATCACGACCGCGCCGCGGTCGGCGCCGAGGCCGCCGATCGCCGCCCGCTGGAGCGGCAGCGACAGGGACAGCGTCAGGGCCTGGGGATCGTACGGATCCGCCTGGAACTTCTTGAGCAGATTCCGGATCGGGTCGGGATCCGTCACGCCGGTGAGCGCCGCTCCGAACGAGCGCTCGAGGCCGGCCGTCCCGTAGCGCCGGCTGGCGTAGCCGACGACCGGGCTCACGGCCCGGTCGGCGTAGAGCCGGTACGGCTCGCCGTTCGCGTCGCGAAGGTTGCTCGCCAGCACGGTCCCGTGGCGGTCGACGATCTCGCCCCGAAGCACGTTGCGGGCGGCGGCGACGACCGCCGGGTTGTCGGGCTGGGCGGAGAGGTCCTCGGAGCGGACGACCTGCCAGTAGCCGGCCCCGGCTGCGAGGACGCCGAACGCCACGATCAGGGCCAGCCCGACGTGGGAGATGCTCCGGGCGACCGAGCGGCGCCCGGCGGCGCCCGCGGCGGTCATCGGATGCCCGCCCGGCGCAGGCGGGCCAGGCGGCCGGGAGGCTTCGGGGGCGGCGGCGGCTCGACGCCCTTGTCGGAGAGGGCGAGGAGCAGCCCGACGACGATCCCGTTGACGAGCAGCGACGAGCCGCCGTAGGAGATGAACGGCAGCGTGATCCCGGTGAGGGGGATGAGCTTGAGGTTGCCGGCCGCGATGATGAAGGCCTGGACCCCGACGACGAGGGCGAGGCCCGCCGCGAGGAGCGAACGGAACTCGTCGCCGGCCGCCGCCCCGATCCGCAGGCCGCGCTCGATGACGACGAGGTAGACGCCGAGGATCGCCATCACGCCGACGAGCCCGAGCTCCTCGCCGAGCGCGGCGAGCGGGAAGTCGGTGTGGATCTCAGGGATCGGCAGGCGCCCGCCGACCGTCGGCAAACCGCCGCCGAGCCCGGTCCCGAGCAGACCCCCGCGGGCGAAGGCGTAGAGCGACTGGACGACCTGGTAACCGGCCCCGGCCGGGTCGACGAACGGGTCGAGCCAGATGTCGATCCGGGTCGCCACGTGCCCGACGAGCAGGTACATGACGTAACCGCCGGCGAGGAAGAACAGGAGCCCCAGGACGACGTACGAGAGCCGGGCGGTCGCGGTGTACGTCAGGAGCAGGAACACCGCGAAGAACAGCAGCGCCGCCCCGAGGTCGCGCTGGATCACGACGATCCCGAGAGCGATCGCCCACATCGCGACCATCGGGGCGAGGTACGGGAGCGGCGGCAGGGTGAGCGGCCCGACCCGCGTCGACTCCTCGACGAGCAGCGGCCGGTTCTCCGAGAGGTAGCCCGCGAGGAAGACGACGAGGATGACCTTGAGCAGCTCCGAGGGCTGGCCGCTGAACGGCCCGATCGCGAGCGTCAGGCGCTGGCCGTTGACCTCGGTGCCGAGCACGAACGTCAGCAGGAGCAGGGCCACGCCGGCCGCCGCCCAGGTGTACTTGTAGAGGCGCAGCCAGCGATCGGACCGCACGACGATCGCGAGCGTCGTCGCCACCGCGACCGAGAGCACGAGCCAGACGAGCTGGACGTCGGCGAGGCCGAGCTCGGTCCCGAAGAAGCGCTGGACGACCAGGTTCTGGGGCAGGCGCTCCATCAGGAGCAGGCTGATCCCGCCGAGCAGCCCGACGGCCGGCAGCAGGACCTGGTCGGTCCGACGGCCGGTCAGGACCTGGGCGACGTGGGCGGCCGCCAGGACGCCGAGGTAGACGGCGAGGTGGAACGGGTTCGCCGGCGACAGCCCGGTGCTCGCGCCCGGCTCGGTGACCTGCTGGGCGAGGCCCAGCGAGATGCTGCCGACGATGACCGTCGCGGCGACGATCGCGAGGAGCTGCGCCTCCCGCCAGCGTGGTCGAGGCCGGATGCCCGCGAAGATGTCGGGCAGGGTCGGGGCGGCGGCCGTCACCGCCGCGGCCGCTCGAGCCGGAACCGGACCTGGCCGATCTGGACCTCGTCGCCGTAGCCGAGCGGGGCGACGCCCTCGACGGGTGTGCCGTTGACGAACGTGCCGTTCGTGCTGCCGAGGTCTTCGACGTACCACGTCCGACCGCGGAACGTCAGGACCGCATGCTCGGACGAGGCGAACGCATCGTCGACGACGATCGAGTTGTTGACGTCGCGGCCGAGGGACGTGATCGCGTCGAGCGCGAGCGTCGTCCCGGCCGGCGGCTCGCCGCCGGGCGAGGCGAGGACGAACAGCCGGCCGAGTTCCGCCGAAGGCTCGCGGGCCGCCGCCCGGAGGTCGCGGACGAGCGTCCGGGCGATGCCGAGCAGGAACAGGTAGAGGAGCACCAGGAAGAGCAACCGGACGACCCAGATCGTGATGACGAACCCGTCCACTCAGGCGTCCTCGACCGATTCGACGATCAGGATCGTGTCGCCGATCCGGATCCGGTCGCCCTCGCCGAGGGCCATCTCCTCGACCCGCCGGTCGTTGACCCACGAGCCGTTCGTGCTGCCGAGGTCGGCCAGGAGCAGCGCCCCGGCCCGGGAGAAGATGCGGGCGTGCCGGCGCGACGCGCGACCGTCGTGGAGGACGAGGCCGTTGTCGGGCCCCCGACCGATCGTCAGCGGCCGCCCGTCGACGGTGAACGAGGTGCTGGCGCCGTCGGGTCGCACGACCCGGAGCGTCGCCCGCGGCGCGTTCGGCGTCGGCACGACGAAGACGGCCGTCCGATCGACCGGCGGCGTCCCCGGCGCGATTGGCTCCGGCGTGCCGGGCTCGGGCGGCGCACCGTCGTCGGGCGGCTCGCCCGGTCCGGCTCGTTCGGCCCGTCCGGCCGGCGCGCCCGGCGGCCGCCCGCCCGCCTCGACGCGCACGTCGCCGGGATCGACCCCCGGATCGGCGATGAGCCCGACCGTCGGCCGCTCGCCCAGCGTGTACCCGTGGCCGCGGGCGAAGCCGAGGGCGGCGTCGGCCAGATCGGCGGCGAGAGAGGGGTGAGCCTGGCGCAGGGCGGCGAGGTCGGCGGGCGCCAGATGGATGGCGTAGCGGGTGGGAACGAGCCGACGGGTCCCGTCACGGACCACGTCGGACTCCATCGCGCGCTCGACCCGCCGCTGCAGCTGGATCGGCTGGAGCTTCGTTCGGAACAGCCGAGCGGATTGCCGCTCGAAGAGGCGTTCGAAGAACCGCTCCAGGGCGGCCAGTGGTCCCATGATCGGGGCCGGAGTCTAACAGACGGTTTCCGGGGGACCATCGTCCCGCGAGTGGGGTACGAGCGACGGAGGTCCCCGAACGGGGCTGCGTTATACTCTCGGCCCGTTCGGTCGCCGACCGTCCGGACGCCCCGTGTCCAGCGCGAATCCCGGGGGCATGATGCCCGAGCTACTCACCGAATCCTTCTGCGAACGGTGTGGCACCCGCTACACCTTCGAATCGGCTGCGCCGACGAAGGTGCGCCGCCTGGGCCGGTTCAAGACGCTGTCGAAGGGCCTGAAGAACTACGTCCTGAGCGACGACACGTCCCTCGACGAGGCCCTCGCGGCAGCCCGCAGCGACGACGAGCGGGAGATGACCGCTCAGCAGCTGGACGCGTTCCACGCAACGTTCAACTTCTGCATGACGTGCCGGCAGTACACCTGCGCGAACTGCTGGAACGCGGCCGAGGGTCGTTGCCTCACGTGTGCGCCGCACCTCGGCCACGAAATCCTGCCCGCGCCGTTCCCGGACGTGGTCGCCCAGGAGGCGCTTCGGTTCGACGCTTCGGCCTGGCCGAGCGCGGACCTGGCGGAGGGCGAGCCCGAACCGGTCGCGGCCGCCGAGCCCCTCGAGGAGATCGACCTGGCCGAGCGGCTGGCCAGGCTGTCGGGAGCGGCACCGGTCGAGGCGGCAGCGGCGGCGACCGCCCCCGAGGCCGGCCCGGCCGAGGCGCCGCCGGCATGGCCCGCCGAGGTCGCCGCGGCTGCGGAGGCTGCCGCTTCGGCCCCGCCAGAGCGCGAGTCGGTCGCCGAAGCGCCCGTGCCGGAGCCGATCGCGGCCGTAGCCGAGCAGCCGGCCATTGAGGCGGCGCCGGCCGTCGTCGAGCCTGCAGCGAGTGCCGCCGAGCCCGTCGGGACGCCGATCACCGCCCTGCCGGTCGACGACATCGAGGGTCGGGCCGCGGCCGGCGCTCGACGGACCGCGTCGTTGCTCGGCAAGTTCCGGCCCGGACAGAACATCGACGCGGAGCTCGCCGCCTACGAGGCGGCGCTCGAAGCCCAGGAAGCGGCGGCCTCGGCCGCCGAGCCGGCCGCCGCCGAGCCGGTGGCCGCCGAGGCGACCGAGCCGGTCGCGGCCGAGCGGGCGCCGTCGGAACCGGTCGCCGCCGTGGCTCCCGAGCCGGAGCCCGCGGTCGTGCCCGCACCGGAGCCCGTGGCCGCCGAAGCGGCAGAGCCCGCCGTCGCGTCCGAGCCGGAGCCCGTCGCCGCCACGCCGGAACCGGAACCGGCGCCCGAGCCTATCGCCGCCGAAACACCGGCCGAGCCGCAGCCCGAGCCCGTCGCCGCGTCGGCCGCCCAGCCCGAGCCATCGGCGGCGCCGGCCGACCTCGTCGAGCAGCCGACCTGGCGCATCGTCGCCCCGGACGCCGCGGCCGCCGCCCCGAACGGCCATCCCGCCGACGACGGCCTCGCCGCCGCGGCAACCGCAACGCCGCCCACTCCAACCCAGCCGGAGTGGCCGGCCGCCCCCGAATGGCCGGCGGCCCAGCCGAGCCTGCCGTTCCTCGCCCAGCGCGCGGGGTCGCGGTCGGCCGTCACCGATGCGCTCTGGGCGGCCTCGACCCGCGACGTCGTGGCCCAGCAGCCGGGAACGCCGGCAGGCGGCGTGCAGCCCTGCTCGAGCTGCGGCCTGTCGCTCTCGGCGACGGCCCGCTTCTGCCGCCGCTGCGGCACTCGCCAGGGCGGCGCCTGAACCTGCACGCCCGGCGCATGCGACCCGCGCCGAGCTCTCCGGATCGGCCGGAACCGACCCTCACACGACCGGCGGCGCCTCGTCCTCCGCGAGCATCCGCTCGCGGACCCAGGACGAGCCGATGAGCACGAGCGAATACGCGAGGGCGAGCCAGCCCAGGCCGACGAAGACGGCCCCGAGCGGACCGTAGAGGAAGCCGACCCCCAGGACGCGTGGCGCCACCACCGCGAGCAACCTCGTGAGGACGACGAGGGCCAGCCCGATGACGACCGCCGGGAGGGCGATCGAGCCCGGATCGGGAGCGACCGGGGGGATGAACCGGTAGACGACCGCGATGGCCACGGTCGTCAGCACGACCGGCAGGACGAGGAGGGCCAGGTTGAACACGACGGCTGCCATGTCGAGGTCGCGCGGCACGAGCTCTGCCGCGAACGACGCGATCGAGGTGACCAGGAAAGCCGCGCCGATGACGATCCCGATCACGAGAATCGACGCGAAGCGCCGGATCGTCCTCGCCACGAGACCACGTCGCGGAGCACCGGCGAACGTCGCGGCGATCCCCTCCTCGAGCGACGCGAACAGCCGGGTCGCGCCCCAGATCGTGCCGACGAGCCCGACGATCGACACCGACGGCGCGGCCGTCGTCAGGGCTCCGACGACCTCCTCGAGCACCCCGCCGAGCTGCGGCGCCCAGCCGATGAGGAGCTCGACGAACGACGCCTGGCTCGCCGGATCGGTGACGAAGAAGCCGACGAGGCCGCCGGCGAGGATCGCCAGCGGCACGAGGGCGAAGAGCGTGTTGTAGGCGATGCCCGCCGCGAGCAGCCCGCCGCCGGCCGCGTTGTAGCGATCGAACACGGCGCGGGCCCGGATCACCCGCCGGTCGCCGAAGATCGGGAGCGCGATCCGCTGGAGGCGTTCCACCCACGCCGGCGGCGTCGCCCGATCGGGCGGCACGGCGGTCAGCGGTTCAACTCCTCGAAGAGGGCCGGCTGGAGGTCGCTGGCCCGGACGCGCCGCGGCGCAGCCACGAGCGCCCGGACCTCGCCCCGCCGGACGAACCGGCGGCCACCCAGCTTGATGCTCTGGAGCTTGCCGGTCCGGGCCCAGCTGCCGATCGTCTCGGGACGGAAGTGGACGTTCGCCGCGCGCAGGATGTCGGCCGCCTCCGCGAGCGTGATCCAGTCGGTCGGGGCCGGCGGCACGAGGCGACTCAGTCGCTGCCGGCCGGCGTCTTGGGCGACGTGCCGGACGCGTCGCCCTTCGAGCCCTTCGACGCAGGCGCGTCGTCCGATCCGCCGGCTCCACCGGAGTCGTCGGGCTTGGCCTTCGGATCGCCGCCGCCTCCGTCGTCGGACGCGGACCTCGACGCCGCCTTCGCGCCGCTGCGGTCCTTCTTCGCCCAACCCGAGCCCTTGAAGACGACCGCGGGCGCGACGAGCTTCTTGCTCATCGTGCCCTCGGCGCCACACTCCGGGCAGAACCGCGGGCCGTGGTCGTGGATGCCATGGAGGACCTCGGTCACGTGGCCGCAGGCCGAACAGGTGTAGTCGTAGATCGGCATCGGCGCGTGCGGTCAGCCGCGGAGGAGCCGCATCCCGCACTTCGGGCAGTAGAACGCCCGGTCGTGGGCCGATGCGAACCCGCAGTGGGCGCAGACGAGGCCGCCCCGGCCGGCGGCCGGCACGGGCCGCTCGATGGCGGTGAGCCCGAGCGCGAACTGGTTGGCCAGGATGTTCGTGAGCAGGCCCGAGAGGAGCTTCGAGCCGATCCGGTCGGTGTCGCCCCGGACGCCCTTGCCGCCCCAGCCGACGACCGCCCGGACGATCATGTCGCCGGTCGCTTCGTCCCAGTGC
>DASTVH010000099.1:0-3298 GCA_035759195.1 Candidatus Limnocylindrales bacterium | reverse complement strand
TCCCGCGGGATCTCGTCGCTGAGGTTCTCGCTCACCGCTGAACGGAGCTGGGCGCGGAACGATCTGTCGAGCCGAGGGGATCCCAGCCCGCAACGCCGCCCCGTCGGGCGAGCGGCCGACGCGGCGTTTCCATGGCGCGTTCATACATGTTCCTCTGATCGAGGGCTGTCGTTGGCCTAGCGTCACGAGGAAAGCAAGGAGCAGGTCATGGCAGTGCGTGTCGGCATCAATGGATTCGGGCGGATCGGCCGCCAGTCGCTCAAGGCGCTCATCGAGCGGACGCCGGACGTCGAGGTCGTGGCGGTCAACGACCTCGTCGATACCGAGATGAACGCCCACCTCTTCAAGCACGACTCGACCTACGGCGCCTATCCGGGCAGCGTCGACCACACCGCCGACGCGCTCATCGTCGACGGTCGCGAGATCAGGGTCTTCAAGGAGAAGGACCCGGCGGCCCTGCCGTGGGGCGACCTCGGCGTCGAGATCGTCCTCGAGTCGACCGGCCTCTTCACCTCGGCCGACAAGGCGAAGGCCCACATCGACGCGGGCGCGAAGAAGGTCATCATCAGCGCCCCGGCGAAGGGCGAGGACGTCACGATCGTCCTCGGCGTCAACGAGGACACGTACGACCCGGCCGCCCACCACATCATCAGCAACGCCAGCTGCACGACGAACTGCCTGGCGCCGGCCGCCAAGGTCGTCCACGACCTCGTCGGCATCGAGCGCGGCCTGATGAACACGATCCACAGCTACACGAACGACCAGCGGATCCTCGACGTCGCCCACAAGGACCCGCGCCGGGCCCGTTCGGCCGGTCAGAACATCATCCCGACGACGACCGGAGCGGCGAAGGCGCTCGCCCTCGTCATCCCCGAGCTCAAGGGCAGGTTCGACGGGTTCAGCCTGCGCGTCCCGACGCCGACGGTGAGCGTCGTCGACTTCACCGCCGAGGTGGGCCGCGAGACGAGCGTCGAGGAGCTCAACGAGGCCTTCAGGACGGCCGCCAGCGGGCCGATGAAGGGCATCCTGGGCGTCTCCGACGAGCCGCTCGTCTCGACCGACTTCCGGGGCGACAGCCGCTCCTCGATCATCGACTCCGCCTCGACGATGGTCCTCGGCGGGACGATGGTCAAGGTGATCGCCTGGTACGACAACGAGTGGGGCTACAGCTGCCGCGTCGCCGACCTGATCGGCTACGTCGCGGCCCGGCTGCCGGTCGCCGAGCGCGCCTGATCGCCGACGCCGTCCCGGCGGCCGCCTCGTCCGCCGCCGGCCTCGGCTCCGCCACCCACTCCGCCCCGCCCAGCCGACTGGACTGACCGATGGACAAGCTGACGATCCGCGACTTCGACGCCGCGGGCAAACGCGTCTTCGTGCGCGTCGACTTCAACGTGCCGCTCGCCGACGGCAAGGTCACCGACGATTCCCGGATCAGGGCCTCGCTGCCGACGATCAACGCCCTCCTCTCGCAGGGTGCGAAGGTCATCCTCGCCAGCCACCTCGGCCGGCCCGACGGCAAGGTCCAGGACGGCCTGCGCCTGCGGCCCGTCGGCGAGCGCCTGTCGGTCCTGCTCCGGCGCAACGTGCCGGTGACCGGCGACGCGCTCGGCGTCGGCACCGAGGATGCCGTCAAGCGGCTGCGCACCGGCGACGCGCTCCTGCTCGAGAACCTCCGCTTCCACGCCGAGGAGGAGAAGAACGACCCGGCCTTCGCCGGCCGACTCGCGTCCTACGCCGACGTCTTCGTCAACGATGCGTTCGGGACCGCCCATCGGGCCCACGCGTCGACGGTCGGCATTGCGAAGCTCCTGCCGGCGTACGCCGGCCTCCTGATGGAGCGCGAGATCGAGATGCTCTCGAAGCTCGTCGAGAACCCGACACGGCCGTTCGCGGCGATCCTCGGCGGAGCCAAGGTCTCGGACAAGATCAAGGTCCTCGAGAACCTCATCTCGAAGGTCGACATCCTCGTCGTCGGCGGCGGCATGGCCAACACGTTCCTGCTGGCCCAGGGCAAGTCGGTCGGCAAGAGCCTCGCCGAACACGACATGGTCGAGGACGCCCGCCGGATCCTGGCCGACGCCGAGGCCCGCGGGGTGCCGGTCATTCTGCCGACCGACGTCGTCATCGCGAAGGAGGTCACCCGGGGCACCGAATACAAGACGGTCGGCACCGAGAAGTTCCCGGCCTCGTGGCACATCGTCGATCTCGGCGAGGCCTCGCGAACCGCGATCGAGGAGGCTCTCGCGCCCGCGAAGACGGTCTTCTGGAACGGGCCGCTCGGGGTCTTCGAGATTCCGTCGTTCGCCCACGGCACGAAGGCGATCGCCCGATTCCTCGCCGACCGGGCCGAGCACGGCGCGACCGTGGTCGTCGGCGGCGGCGATTCGCTGGCCGCCCTCGAGCAGCAGGGCCTCTCGGCGAAGATGACCCACATCAGCACCGGCGGCGGTGCGTCGCTCGAGTTCCTCGAGGGCCGCGAGCTGCCCGGCATCGCCGTGCTCCAGGACCGTCAGACGGCCGGAGCGAAGGCATGACGGTCTCGACGAACACGACGATCGAGCTCGTCGACGCGCGCGAGATCCTCGACTCGCGGGGCAACCCGACGATCGAGGTCGACGTGATCCTCGGCGATGGCTCGGTCGGCCGGGCAGCGGTGCCGTCGGGTGCCTCGACCGGCGCCCACGAGGCGGTCGAGCTGCGCGACGGCGACGGGAGCCGCTTCGGCGGCAAGGGCGTCCTGACCGCGGTCGCGAACGTCACCGACACGATCGGCCCCGCGGTCTACGGCCTCGACGCGGCCGATCAGGCGGGTCTCGACGCGGTGCTCCGCGACCTCGACGGGACCCCGAACAAGGGCAATCTCGGGGCGAACGCGATCCTCGGCGTGTCGCTCGCCTGTGCTCACGCGGCCGCCGCGGCCCACGATCTGTCGCTGTTCCGTTACCTCGGCGGGGTCGGGGCGCGGACGCTGCCGGTCCCGATGTTCAACATCCTCAACGGCGGCAAGCACGCCCAGGACTCGACCGACTTCCAGGAGTTCATGGTCATGCCGGTCGGCGCGGAGACGTTCTCCGAGGCACTCCGGGCGGGCGCCGAGATCTTCGCCGCCCTGCGCACGATCCTCCACGACGAGGGCCAGGCGACCGGCCAGGGCGACGAGGGCGGGTTCGCCCCGTCCCTGGCGTCGAACGTGGCGGCCGTCGAGGTCATCCTGCGGGCCATCGAACGTGCCGGCTATCGACCCGGCGAGGACGTGGCGATCGCGCTCGACCCGGCGACGACCGAGCTCGTCGAGCCC
>DASTVH010000098.1:0-6675 GCA_035759195.1 Candidatus Limnocylindrales bacterium | reverse complement strand
CCGCGAACCGGAAGTGGCCCTGGAGCGCGTTGTTGTTGCGCAGGTCGACGCTCGGCAGGCCGTGCGGCGCTCCGTCGCGCGTGAAGTGGTCGGCCTTCGAGACGTAGACCGGGGAGCCCGGGATCGTGCTGAAGACCGTTTCGCCGAGGACCGTCGGCTTGCCGGTCGATCCCGCGTACGGCACGAGCTGGGCGTCGGCGACGGAACCGATCGTCAGACGGCCCTTGCCGTCCTCGACGGTGAACGTGATCGGGACGCGCTCGACCGAGATCACCTCGCCGATGAGCGCGGCGAAGTCGGCGATCGCTCCGCCGAGCTGGCCGGTGAAGACCTTCAGCAGCGCCGCCTGCTGTTCCTCGGTCGCCGCCTCGTCGACGAAGACCGCGGCCCGCCACGAGGCGGGCGTGAGGACGTTGCCCGGGATGTGGACCGACAGGGCGAGCGTCAGCCCCGCCACGTCCACGCCCTCGATCTCGCCCTTGTCGATGTGCCAGGCGAGCGCCGAATCGCACGTCCCCCCGTCGGGATCCTCGCCTACCCAGCAGGGGCACAGGATGTTGCAGGAACAGACCTCGAGCAGCTTGCCTTCGACTTCGTATGCCATTGCAGCACCTCCTGGCCGGACCGTAGTCGGCGGGGCGGCGCCACCGCGTCCGTGCCGACACGCGAAATCGCGCGGCGGAATCCGGTCCGGCCCGCGACAGATGGCGGCCGACACGTAGACGAGCGCTCGCGAGACCGCGGGTCGCACGACTGGGTCGCCATGCGCCCGCCGCCGTGGGCCGAAAGGCGGGCCGTCAGCTGCGGCGGAGCGACGACGTCGTGAACGGGCTCATCCCGGCGAGTCCCAGGGTCGCGACGAGGGCCCCAATCAGCCCGGCGATCGTCCTGCGGTTCATCGCGGTCCTCCCATGCCCTACGCCGTCCTGGCCGGTGTCGGGTTCGCTCCCCGACTGACCTGATGACGCGGTCATCGCTCCGGTGTTGCCTGTCGGCGAGCCGACAGGGGGCGACTGCCGATTCGCAGGGGTTGACATCAGGGGTTTCCATGGAGAGGAACCTCAGAGGCCCTTGCCGCACCCTGTCCACCCGATCCCGTGGAGGAGGTCCCGCGATGCGCAGCCCGGTTCGACGACTTCCGGTCCTGGCGACCCTCCTGGCGCTCCTGCTCGGGGTGTCCGGCGCCGCGGCGCCGATCGGGTTGGCACGGGGCGACACCTCGACGACCGTCCGCGGCATCGACGTCGATGCGACGACGATCCCCGAACTGCAGGCGCTCATGGACGCCCGCAGGCTGACTTCGGTCCAGCTGACCCAGTTCTACCTCCAGCGGATCCGGAAGCTGAACTCCTCGCTGAACGCCGTCATCACCGTCAGCCCGACGGCGCTGGCCGACGCACGCGCCACCGACCGGGCCCGTCGCCGGGGCGTCGACCTGCCGCTCCTTGGGATCCCCGTGATCGTCAAGGACAACATCAACACGACGGGGATGCCCACGACGGCCGGCTCGTACGCCCTCGAGGGCAGCTCGCCGTCCGATGCGTTCATCGTCGAGCGGCTTCGGGCCGCCGGTGCGCTGATCATCGGCAAGGCGAACCTGTCGGAGTGGGCCAACTTCCGCTCGGCACCGTCGTCGAGCGGCTGGAGCGGGATCGGCGGCCAGACGAACATGGCCTATGTCCTCGACCGCAACCCCTGCGGCTCGAGCTCGGGGTCGGGCGTCGTCGCCTCCGCCGACCTCGCGACGGTCGCGGTCGGCACCGAGACCGACGGCTCGATCGTCTGCCCGTCGGGCGCGAACAGCGTCGTCGGGATCAAGCCGACCGTGGGCCTCTGGAGCCGCGAGGGGATCGTCCCGATCTCGGCCGAGCAGGACACGGCCGGACCGATGACCCGCAACGTGACCGACGCCGCGGTGGTCCTCGGCGCGGCGACCGGCGTCGATCCCTCGGATCCAGCGACGGCCGCCCAGGTCGGCAACGCGTTCACCGACTACACCCAGTTCCTCGACGAGGACGCGCTCGACGGCGCCCGGATCGGCGTCTGGCGCACGGGGACGTTCGGAATCGACCCCGACGTCGACGCGATCATGGAGGCCACGATCGACGAGCTCGAGGCCGCCGGCGCCACGATCGTGGACCCCGCCGACATCCCGATCGAACCCGCGTTCGAGCCGGAGTTCGCGGCGCTCCTCTGCGAGTTCAAGGACGACATCGCCTCGTATCTCGAGACGTACACCGATCCGCCGTACCCCCAGACCCTCCAGGACCTCATCGACTTCAACGAGGCCAATCCCGAGCTCGAGGGGCCGTGGAACTCGCTGATCTTCGAACTGGCCCAGGCGACGGGCGGCCGCGACGCCGACTGTGCGGCCACCCGCGAGACCGCGAACGCGATCGCCCGGGCGGCCATCGACGACACGCTCGCCGCCCACGACCTCGACGCGATCATCGCCCCGACCAACGGACCGGCCTGGGTCACGGATCCGGTGAACGGCGATCTCGGCGGCGACTTCAGCACGTTCATCGGGTCGTCGAGCCCGGCCGCGATCGCCGGCTACGCCAACATCACCGTCCCGGCCGGCTACGTGTCCGGCCTGCCGATCGGCGTGTCGTTCATCGGGGGCCGCTGGGACGAGCCGACGCTCATCGGGCTGACCTACGCGTTCGAGCAGGCGGCCGGCGTGCGCGTCCCGCCGCAGTTCCTCGACTCGCTCGACGGGACGGCGAGCGCGAGCGCCGGCGCCGGCCGGGGAAAGGCGGAGGACAGGCGCGGGCCGGCGCCGAACCGCGGCGGCCGCTGGCTGATGCCGCCGCTTCGCTAGTCGGTCAGGCCCGAGCGGACCGCGTACGAGGCGGCCGCCGCCCGGGCCGCCCGGCCTTCGAGCCCGAGCTTGACGTAGATGTTCGAGACATGACGCTCGACGGTCCGGTGGCTCAGGACGAGTTGCTCGGCGATCGCCCGGTTGTCGATGCCTTCGCCGATCAGGCGCAGGATCTCCCGCTCCCGCTCGGTGAGCGGCGATTCCGAGGCGCCGGCCGAGCTCTTCGGCGCGCCGGCCGCGCCCGTCGGGGCCGGCCCGCCCCAGGGGGCCGGCATGGCTGACGGAAGCGCCACGGGTGCGGCCGGCGAAGCGGGGCCGCGGAAGAGCGATTCGGCCGTCGCGATGGCCTCGGCGAGCATCGCGTCGCCGTCGGGCAGGACGTTCGCGAGGAGCGCCTCGGTCCGGGCGATCTCGTAGCGGACGCCGAACCGCTCGAAGCCCGCCAGCGCCGTCCGGTAGCACTGGATCGCCCGCTCGGTGTCGCCGTCGGCGGCGGCGACGAGGCCCTCGGCCCGGTCGCAGATCGGGCCGAGGATCGCGAGCGAGGCACTCCGCCGGCGGGCATCGGGCAGGAACGCCCGCAGCCGCTCCCAGTCGCCGAGCGCATGGAGCGCCTCGATCAGGGCGATCGCCTCGTGTTCGTTCTCCTCGAGGCTCGCGAGCCGCCCACCCTCGATCATCGCGAGCGCGGCGGCGGCGCCCGCCTCGGGTTCGCCGAGCGTCACCAGGACGCGGGCCCGGAGCGCCTCGGGGAAACCCGGTGCGTCGTCGCTCATCGCCACCTCGGCGAGCAGCTCGCGAGCCCGCTCGAACTCGCCGAGGTGGCCGGCGATGAGCGCCCCGACGAGCGGACCGCTCCGCATGTACGAGCAGACGAAGACATCCGCGCCGCGGACCGCACGGAGGTGCTCCTCGACGAGCGGCGCGGTTTCCGCCCACTCTCCGAGGTGGTAGAGGCTCCACAGCATCGACGCCGTTCCGTGGGCGTGCTCGTGCGGACTCAGCTTCCGGCCGAGCTCGAGGACCGTCCGGGCGACCTCGAGCGCGTCGGCGTACGCACCGACGACGTCGGCAAGGGCCTGCGTCACGTACATCGAGGTGAGCGCTCGCTGGAAGACCGACTCGACCTTCGGGAGATGGGGGACGAGATCCCGGAACACCGCCCCCGAGGCGGCGAACCTGCCGGCCGCGAACTCGAGCTGGCCCGACAGGCGGCCGGCGACGACGACGAGGTCGGTGAGCCCGAGCTGCCGGGCACCGTCGATGGCTGCATTCACGGCGCGCGATCGGTCGGCGACGAACTCGGGGTCCGAGAGGTGGGCGGCGTCCCAGCGCATCCCGGCCGCGCCCTTCATCGCGAGCAGCCAGAGGCGGGTCTCGGCATCCTCGGCGAGCGCCAGGCCCTCGTCGATGAACTCGTCGATCTCGGCCGGGTGGGGCCGGACCGGGAACGCGCCCCAGCGGATGGCCATCGTCCGGGCCGCCGCGAGGCAGATCCGGGCGCGTTCGTCGGCGGGCAGGGCGGCCCGCTCGGCCGCGGCCAACGCCCGGCGGTAGGCGTCGACCGCCGGCGGACCGCTCAACCCGGATTCATGGGCCTCGCCGAGCGAGGTCAGGGCGCGGGCCCGCTCCGCGTCCGAGGTTGCCAGTCGGAGGGCCGCCTCGTCGAGCTCGACCGCCTTGTCGATGGCGAAGCGGCGATGGGCGCTCGCGCCCGCGGCGAGGAGGTAGCGGACCGCCCGGGCCCTCACGTGCTCCCGCTCGGCCGGGTCGGGCCACGCCGTGCCCCCGGGATCCTGCTCGATCGCTCGCTTGAGGTGCTCGCCGATGAGTCCCCCGAGCTCGGCGGTCGGGTCGTCGGCGATCCCTTCGAGCCAGGCCGCGACCGACGCGTGGGAGCGCGCGCGATGGACCGTCGTCATCGTTCCGTAGGCCGCGTCGCGGACGAGCGCGTGCTTGAAGCTCAGCTCGACCTCGCCGGACAGGCTCGAGGTCGGTCGGGTGAAGACGAGGCCCCGTTCGGCGAGTCGCCCCAGCTCCTCGCGGACGTCGGCCAACCCGAGCGCCCGCCGGATCGGGCCCTCCCAGAAGACACGGCCGACGACCGCCGCCTCCTGGATGACCCGCCGTTCGGCCAGCGGCAGCGCCTGGATCCGGGCGACGAGGACCGCCTGGAGCGAGTCGGGGATCGGGGCGCCGCGCGTCCGGACCTGCCAGGGCTCGCCGTCGGATGGACGCAGCGTTCCGGTCTCGACGAGGTGACGGACCGCCTCCTCGAGGAAGAACGGATTGCCTTCGGCGCGGGCGACGACGGTCGAGCGCAGTTCGTCGGGCAGGGCGCTGGGCGGGACGAGGGCGTCGACGAGGGACGCGGCCACGTCCGGGCCGAGCGGCGAGACGCCGACCGTCGCAAGGCCGTGATCGGCCATGAAGTCGGGCTGCCGGCCGAGGAACGCCGGTCGGGCCGTGCCGACGACGAGGACCGGCCCGTCGAGCATCGAGGCGATCGCCGGGAGCGCCGAGACGAGCGCCGAGCCCGCCCAGTGGAGATCCTCGATCAGCAGGATGGCGCCGCCGCGCCGGGCATGGGCACCCAGGAAGCGCGCCCAGGCGCGGGCGATCGCCGGCGGGACGACTCGGGGCTCGACCCGCTCGAGGGGGTTGCCGGGGATGACGATGCCGGCCGACGTCGCGAGCGCGTGGAGTGTCTCCTCGGCCTCGGCCGGGCTCAGGCCGAGCGGGGCGAGGATCCGGGCGAGCCCCTCGCGGAGCCGGGCCTCGGTGTCGTCGGCCCGGTCGTCGAGGCCGATGCCGCACGCCCGTCGGAGCACCTCGCCGAGGGCCCAGTAGCTGACCCCACGACCCGACGCCGGGCAACGGCCCTGGAGGATCGCCGCGGCCGAGGCCCGCGAGCGGGCCTTCGAGAGGAACTCGCGGACGAGGCGGCTCTTGCCGATCCCCGCCGCGCCGTCGACGAGCACGTAGCGGGGGCGCCCGCCGCCGAGCGCGTCGTCGAGCGCGCCGAGGAGCGTCTCGAGCTCCGCGGCGCGACCGACGAACGGCGCCTCGAGTGATGGATGGCCGACGATCGCCTCGCGCGTCGTCTGCCGTGCGTCGCTCCCCATCGCGGGCTGAGTCTACGCCCATGTATCGGCCGGCCGACTCTGCCCGCTCCGCGCAAGGTCGGACGATTTCGTCACGTCGACGGGAACCCCTTCCGCCCGAGGCGATCTCGGAGTCCGAAATCGCCGGGCGGGCTTGGGGGTGGTTTCGCCGGGCGTTCGAGATCGGACGGTCTGCGAGCCCCCGAAGTCAGGGTGACGGCGCTCCGGACGGGGACGCGTCGACGGCGTCGTCCGGGCGGAGCTGGACGGTCGCGAGAACTTCCTCGAACCATGCACGGGAATCGAAGGCCCGAAGATCGGCGAAGTCGTTCGACGCGTTGAGCGCGACTACGTACGCACGCCCTTCGGACGACACGACCGCAAGCGTGCACTCACTGGACATCACGCCGTCCGCGCCATCGACGACGATCGGCGTGCTCGATCCGGGGCAGCCGTTGGCGCCCAGCAGGTCGGCGGCCCATTCGTCGAACGACGCGTCGGCCAGCGGCTTGGACGCGATCCCCAGGAACAGGTGGTCCGTTCGGGACCGTTCGTAGAGGTAGTCGCCGCCAGGTTCCCGGAAGAGCGGCAGGTTCGACGTCGTCCATGGCACCGTCGCTGCCTCAGCCTGCCAGCCGACGGGTTACGAGATCGAGATGCCGTGGATGGTCGAGGTGAACGTCTCGGTCAGTGCGGGCGGCTCGTACGGCGATGGCGTCGGCAACGGCGGGAGGGTGGGCGTGGGGG
>DASTVH010000097.1:0-15893 GCA_035759195.1 Candidatus Limnocylindrales bacterium | reverse complement strand
CTCGGGGTCTCGCTGGGCTGGGGAGACGACCCCGAGGCGGGTGTCGCCCTCCTTCGCCGGGCGCTCGCCCTCGCCGAGGAAGCGGTCGACCACGACGAGACGTTCCGCGTCTACGCCAATCTGACCACGGTCCTCGACCTCGTCGGTCGTCGCGAGGAGGCGGTCGAGGTGGCGTACGAGGGGATCGAGGCCACGCGGCGGGCCGGCCTCGAGGCCGTCTACGGCAACTTCCTGCGGGGGAACGCCGCCGACCCGCTCTTCCTGCTCGGCCGCTGGACCGAGTCGCGGGCACTCGGTGCGACCGCGCTCGAGTGGAGCCCGGCCGGTGTCGCCTTCGTCAGCTCCGTGGACAGCCTCGCGATCGTCGAGATCGAGACGCGCGCCGGCGAGTACGCGGGACGACTCCTGGGCCAGCTCCTTCTCGAGCTCGCGACGGTCCGCGATGCCCAGCACGCGGTCCCGGTCTACCGGGCCGCCGCCTCGTTCGCCCTCTGGCGCCACGATCACGCCGATGCCGAGCGCGCTGCGACGAGCGGCTGGGAGCTCGTCGCCGGATCGGAGGACTGGAGCCTGATCGCCAAGATGGCGGCGACCGCTGCCGAGGTCGACGCAGCCGGCGGCGAGGACGCCCGGAGCCGACGGGACCTCGCCGCACTGGCCAACTCCCGATCGCGGGCCCACCGCGTCGTTCGCCAGGCGGAGGCGGCGGTGAAGGCGTCCGGCGTCGCCCCCGCGATCGGGTCGCGCCGCGAGGCCGACGCCTACCTCGGCGTCGCGGCCGCGTTCAGGGCCCGCCTCGACGGACGCGACGATCCGGCGACGTGGGCGGCGCTCGCCGAGCGCTGGCGAGAGCTCGGCCACCCGTACGAAGTCGCCCGTGCGCGCTGGCGCGAGGCCGAGGCGCTGCTCGCGAGCGGCGAGGGCCGGGCGTCGCGGGCGGAGGCCCGGCGGCCGCTCGAGGAGGCGGCCCGCATCGGGCTCCAGCTCACCGCTCGTCCGCTGCTTCGCGAGCTGCGCGAACTGGCCGGCCGGGCGCTCATCCGGCTGCCCGACGCAGTCGATGCCGTGCTCCTCGAGGACGGTCCGCCCTCGCCGCTCGACGGCACGGCTCCGGTCGGAGTGATCGGTGGACCGCTCGCCGAGGACGGCGCCGCGGAACCGTCGGCCCTCGTTCGCGGCGTCGTCGGCGAGAAGCCGGCCGCTCGCGGCGACACGTTCGGACTGTCCCGACGCGAGCACGAGGTGCTCGCTCTCATTTCCGAGGGCCGCACGAACCGCGAGATCGGCGAGCGCCTTTTCATCAGCCAGAAGACCGTCGGCGTCCACGTCGGCAACATCCTGGCCAAGCTCGGCGTGTCGGGCCGCGTCGAGGCGGCGGCCGTCGCGATCCGGCTGGGGCTGTCCGGGGACGCCCGGGACGCACGATCCGCGCGGCCCGGGTAGAGTTCCAGCCGATCCACCCGCGCGCTCGACGCGCCCACTTCTGCCCGCTACACCGAGGACCTGCCCGCATGCGTCGACTGCCCCTCGCTGCCATCGCCCTCCTGGCTCTCGTCGCCACCGCCTGCTCGAGCGGCGGCGAAGCCGGCTGGACCTACGCCCCGGCGCCCTCGGCGACGGCGGTGCCGTCGGCCGACGCCTCGGCCTCCGCGGAGCCGCCGACCGGCTCGGTCGCTCCGAGCGGCACGCCGGCGGCCTCGGACGGCGGGCCGTCGGGCCAGCCGTCGACGACCGTCGTGAAGGTCGCCGCCCCGGTCGGTTCGGCCGTGACCGGGTTCGAGCCCACCGAGCTGACCGGCCCGGCCGACACGCCGTTCACGATCGAGTTCGACAACCAGGACAACACCGCGCCCCACAACTTCGTCCTCAACGACCCGAACGGGCAGCCGGTGAACATCGGCGACACGGCGTTCTTCACCGGCCCCGAGGTGCGGACGTACGAGGCGCCGGCCCTCGCCGCGGGCGCCTACCCCTTCGTCTGCCAGGTCCACCCCACGACCATGACGGGCACGCTCACGCTCGAGTAGCCGCGATGGACGTCGCCGGTCAGCTCTGCTACACGGACGCCTACGCCCGGTCGGTCGAGGCCCGCGTTGAGGCCCTCGACGACGCCAGCGGTGCCGCGCTCGTCGTCCTCGACCGGACAGTCTTCTATCCGGGCGGCGGCGGCCAGCCGTCGGACCGCGGCGTGATCCTGCGGGCCGCCGACGGGCGGGCGTGGACGGTCCGCGCGGCGAAGAAGAGCGGCGGCGACATCGTCCACGAGCTGGAACCGTCCGAGGACGGTCCGCCCGCGGTCGGCGACCTCGTGACGGTCGATCTCGACTGGGCCCGCCGCCTGGCTCTGATGCGAACCCACACCGCGCTCCACGCGCTGTGCGGCGTCGTCTGGCGCGACTACGGCGCCCTCGTGACCGGCGGCAACATGGAGCCCGGCTCGGGCCGCATGGACTTCGAGTTCGAGCGGATGAGCGGCGACCTCGTCGACGAGATCGAAGCGAAGGTCAACGAGGAGCTCCGCTCCGCCCGCGAGGTCCGGGTGAACGTGCTGTCCCGCGAGGAGGCCTTCGCGATCCCCGACCTGATCCGGACCAAGGTGAATCTTCTCCCGCCCGGAATCGAGCAGATCCGGACGATCGAGATCGTCGGGCTCGACCTTCAGGCCGACGGCGGGACCCACGTCGCGAACACCCGCGAGGTGGGCGGCCTTACGGTCACCGGCTACGAGTCGAAGGGCCGGATCAACAAGCGGATCCGGATCGCGCTCGCCGACTGACGACTCCGCTCGGCGGGTGAATCCGATAGGACTTTCCAACCTCCCGTGAGGCTCCTGAAAGGTCGCTGACCGCGCAGCGCCGGTACGGTCGGCACTTCCGCATCAGGAGAGCTGACATGGCCAATCTCGTGAGGAAGTGCTCCCAGTGCGGCACGGTCGATACGCGAGCCTCGTGGAAGTCGGCCGACGACGCCGCCAAGGACGGGACCTTCAATCGGCCCTGGACGTGCGCGTCCTGCGCGTGGACCGAGTTCGAGCTCGTGGAAGCCGAGGCGAACCCGACGGATCGCCAGACGACGCCGAGCACCGGCTGATGTGACGACTGCCCGGCCGGCCGTGACGGCCCGGCCGGGCGGCGAGCCGGGTGCGGGGCGATCCCCGCCGCAGTCGAGCATGGGCCGGCCGCGCCGGGCACACTGGCGGTATGGATGATGCCGCCAAGACCACTCCAGCCATCGCCGCCCTCGAGGCAGCCGGCGTGCCGCACAAAGTCGTCCGGACCGAGCGCGCCGGCAGCGCCGAGGAGAGCGCCCGGCTCCAGGGCGTCCCGCTGGCCGCGCTGCTCCGCACGATCGTCGTTCGGCGCGGCGACGACGACTACCTCTTCGTGCTCGTGCCGGCCGGCCGGCGGTTCGACTGGCCGAAGCTGCGAGGCCACCTCGGCGTCAGCCGCCTGTCCCTGCCGGACGCCGACGAGGCGCGCGCGGTCAGCGGCTACGAGCGCTACACGATCACGCCGTTCGGCTCGACCCGGACCTGGCCGGTGATCGTCGACGCTTCGATCCTCAGTCAGCCGGTCGTGGCGATCGGCGGCGGGGGTTTCGGGATCAACCTTCACCTCGCTCCGGCCGACCTCGTCGCGACCCTCGGGGCGGACGTCCTCGACGTCACCCAACCGGAGGCGACGCCCGCACCCTGACCGCGGCCGCCTCGGCAGAGCCGGTCAGCTTCGAACGCCGGCCGGGCGGTGGGCCCGGCCGGCGCCTGCGGCGCCCCTGGGCACGGATCAGCGCGGGAATGCCATCGACTCGACGATCGCCGTCGCCTCGTCGATCATTGATTCGTACGCTGCCTGGTCCGGCGCCTCGATGTTGACGACCATCGAGCGGCCGTCGCCGAGATCGAGCACGTAGAGGCGCATCCGGGTTTCGCCACTGACGTTCCACTGGAGCCCCGCGCCGGGCTGGCTGTCGGTGAACAGCCCGCGGGTCGGTTGGCCGTTGCTGAAGGGGCACGTCTCCGTCCAGGACGGGTCCATCGAGAGGTCGAGCGCGTACCCACTCAGGCCGCCGATCTCGACCCCCTCGGGCTCGGTCGAGACGATCCCCGGCGCGTCGGCAAGCCACGCCACCATCGCGTCGGCGGTCCGACCGACGTTCGAATCGGGCGTCTCCGAGCAGTGATCCTCCTCGGAGACGATCACGATGTCGGTCACGACGTAGATACCGGTCCAGGGCGCATCAGCGTCGACGGGGACGAGCGTGTACTCCGTGGGCCAATCGCCGTTGTTCGCCCAGCCCCCGGGGACCTCGTAGGAGATCGCGCCGAATCGCGGCCGCCAGTCGACCCCCGGGGCGACGAACGGGTCGATGTAGTGGGACGAGTATCGACCGGGTTCGAGATCGCCGAGGCAGAAGTTCCCCGAGTCCGGGCAATCCGAGCGGAGCCACTCGCCGGGGATCACGGCCGCCCGAGCGGCGCAGTCGTCCTTGACGAGCGTGAACGTCACCTTCGCGCCGCCAGGCGATGCCGACCAGGTATACGTTCCCTCGTCGCCGCCGGCGCAATCGTCCACTCCTGGCCGGGCGACGAGCATGATCGAGTCCGCCGTCGGCGCGCTGGCATCGGACGTCAGCAGCGTGCCGTTGTAGGTGAACGTGGTCGCATCGAACTCCAGGATCGAGCGATCCTGGCCGGCGGGAGCCGGCGGCTGGGAGCGGAATTCTGCGAGGAACCCATAACGCAGTTCGGCCGGGACACCGGGAGCAGGCGAGCTCGACCCGGACGCGGATGGCGACGCCGTGGGACCGCCCGGGCCGACGCCAGGATCCCGCCCGAACGTCATGAAGCCGACCGCCGCGAGCAGGACTGCGGCTGCGCCCGCCGCGAGCCATCGAATCGTGGGAGTCATGTCGGTGAACCTCAGCTGGAGCCGCGCGAGGCGCCGCTGGGACGTCCGATCGACCTGATCGAGGACGCTCTCGAACAGCCGGTCGGGCATGCGCGACGGTCCGTCGAGGAGCCAGACCTCGAGGACCCTGTCGATCTCGGCCGGGCGGTTCACGCGAGCTGTCCTCCGATCGCGGTCGCGCGGGCGTCCGCATCGAGAGCGGCGCGCATCGCGCGGTGGGCATGGTGGAGTCGGGAGCGGGCCGTGCCGGGCGGGATGCCAAGGATGTCGGCGATCTCGCTCGGCTCGTAACCCGCGAAGTGCCGCAGCACGAGGATTGCGCGCTGCTGGGGATCGAGTCTGCGGAAGCCCCGATCGAGCTGGTCCCGGTCGGCAACGGACAGGAATTCGTCGACGCCGGCCGGCAGGTCGGTCGGGAGCACGTGAAGGCTGGCCACGAGGCGGCGCTGGCGCATGGCCTCGTGGACACACGATCGAACGACGAGACGATGGAGCCACGCGTCGAACCGATCCGGATCGCGGAGGCCGGGCAGGTCGCGCCAGGCGATCACCAGCGCGTCCTGAACGGCATCTTCGGTTCGGTCGACGTCGCGGAGGATTCGTTGGGCGATCGCGAAGAGCCGGTCGCCGCGGGTTCGGATCAGGTCGGCATATGCCTGCCTGTCGCCGCGTCGGGCCGCCTCGACGAGATCGCGATCCACGTCTCCGCCCCTCGTTCCGGCACCCGGTGGGGGGTGCTCCGGGCGGTGCCTCTCACCGTCCGATCACCTATGGGTGGGGGCCGGCGTCAAGCGTTCAATCTAGCGCCGGCGTCACGCGGCGAACGTGGGGCAGGGGACAGCGGACCGGCCGGACCGGCACGAGGCCCATCGCGGTGAGTCCCGATCAGCAGCCGTTGAACTGCGGCAGTTCCGGAACGGTCGCCGGCTTCTCCGGGCTCGGTCGCGGCCGGCCGGTCGATGGTCGAGTCCCCGGCTCCGTGAAGAGGAGTCCGGCGATCTCCCGGATCTCGTCGATCTCGGCGCGGAGGACGTAGCCGCGTTCGTCGTAGAGCTCGGTGCCGCCGTTGCCGAACGGCTGGATCAGGCGACCGTTGATCCGCTGGGCGGAGATGGCGGCGGCGGCGGAGGCGGCGTCGACGATGAGCTCCGGCGGCAGGTTCGTCCGGATCGCCGGGACACGCTCGAGCCAGCCGAGCGGGTCGCCGTCCGCGCCGGCCGCCACGATCGCATCCCGGATCGCCACGAGGAGCGCCTGCTGGCGGCGCATCCGCTGGAAGTCGCTGCCGCCCGCATCGTGGCGCACCCGGGCGAGGCCGAGCGCCTGGGGGCCCGTCATGTGCCACCACCCGGAGGCCGCCTCGAAGCCGCGCAGGCCGAGCTGGTGGTAGCCCGAATCGCAGATCGGGTCCTCCACGTATACGTCGACGCCGCCCAGGGCGTCGACCATTCCCGCAAAGCCGTCCATGTCGATCGTGGCCCAGTGGGCGATCGGGATATCCACGAGGTCGCCGACCACGCCTGCGAGCACCGCTTCGGGCTCCTCGTCGGCCGTGCCGCCGAAGCGGCCCGGGTTCGCCCGGATCTCGGCGTAGAGCGAGTTGAGCTTCTGGCGGTAGACGGCCCCGCCCGGCAGCGGGAAGTCGCTGAGATCGCGCGGCAGCCCGAGAAGCGAGGCCGTCCCGGCGACCCGATCGAGCGACGCGAGGATGACCGTGTCGGTGAGCTCGGACCGCTCGCGCTCCGTGGTGTTGTCGAAGCCGACGAGCAGGACCGTGAGGCGTTCGACGGGCGGAGGCACCGTCGCCGATGGCGCGGTCGCGATCGGCGAGGCCGACCCGTCGGCGCTCGGCGTGGCTGCGGGGGAGGACGAGGGTTCGGCCGAGGGCTCGCCGCTCGACGCGGACGGGCCGGGTCCGCCGCACGACGCGGCCAGCACGGCGATCAGGGCGCCGGTGGCGAGCCGGCGGGTGAGGAATCGGGGCACGCTGAGCATCCTGCGGGGTGCGGGGTCGGGTGGCTCATCGTACTCGCTAGACTGGCGGCCGGGACCCGCCGTCCGCCCAGGAGGCCGCCAGCCGATGCCCGTCGACCTCGCCGAGCAGCTCGACATCTCGCTGCGCCTGCTCATCGCCGCCGCGCTCGGCGCCGGGATCGGCCTCGAGCGCGAGATTCACGCCCATCCGGCGGGGATGCGAACGCACCTGCTCGTCTCGCTCGGCTCCGCGGCGTTCACCGTCATCTCGATCTTCGTCTTCGAGACGCCGCCGTCGCCGAACGGGACGATCCCGACCGACCCTTCCCGCGTCGCGGCCCAGATCGTGTCGGGCATCGGCTTCCTCGGTGCGGGGGCGATCCTCAAGTACGGCGCGTCGGTACGTGGACTGACGACCGCGGCCAGCCTCTGGGCGACGGCAGCCGTCGGGATGGCGGCCGGCGGCGCGGCCTACGTCGTGGCCGTCGTGACGACCCTGATCATCGTCTTCTCGCTCGGGCCGCTCAATGCGCTCGTCGCCCGGCTGCGCCTTCAGAACGCAAACGTCTTCCGGGTGCGGATCATGGCCGGCCGGCTCGAGGCGCTCGGCGAGATCTCGCGCTCGCTCACGGCGCACAAGGTCGAGATCGCCGGCGTCAACAGCGAGCGCCACGGCAAGGGCCGCTACGAGCTCGAGCTGGACCTCCGTCTGCCGGCCGGCACCGAGCAGCAGGCCGTCGTGGGCCTGATCTCGGCCGTCTCCGACGTGGACATCATCGAGGCCGGCGCGCCGACCGAGTGAGCGGCGGGGCGGCGCCGGCGCGCGAAGCCAGCCCTGACGGCTTTCCTCCCACACCGAACGGACCGGAGCGATGGGCGGCCAGGTCGATGGGTGGACTCGCCGGAGCCGCGAGCTCCCACACCCGGCAGCCACGAAGCCCGACGGACTTCCGCCCACAGCGAACACCATCGACTCGTCGGAGGCAATGAATCCGCCGGTGGGGCGCCGAACGAGCCCCGGCAGCAGCCGTATCCGCGGGACTGTCCGGTGACAGCGGACAGTCCACCGCCTCGCCGTCACGGGGACCCTGGACGAGGCGGCAAACTGTTCGGTGGAAGGGGAAAGCGTCGGGCTGGCTTGGGAGAGCGCCGGCGAGCTCCGCGGCGGCCTGGCGGTGAGCGCCCGGCGGCCCCCGCGGTGAGCGCCCGGCAGCGCCAGGCCCTGCCCGCGCCGGCGCCTGCCCCTAGACCGCCTTGACCGCCGCCACGAGCGAGGCCAGGCCGTCCTTCGCGTCGGCGAAGAGCATCCCGGTCTTCGGGTTCGTGTAGAGCTCGTTGTCGATGCCGGCGTAGCCGCGGCCCATCGAACGCTTGATGACGATGATCGATCTGGCCTTGTCGACGTCGAGGATCGGCATCCCCGAGACCGGTGAGCCCGGCCTTCGGGCGGCCGGGTTCGTCACGTCGTTCGCGCCGATGACCAGGGCCACGTCGGCCCGCTCGAACTCCGGGTTGATCTCCTCCATCTCCTTGAGCTGGGGGTAGGGGATGTTCGCCTCGGCGAGGAGGACGTTCATGTGGCCCGGCATCCGGCCCGCGACCGGGTGGATGGCGTACTTGACGTCGACGCCGCGTTCCTCGAGCAGCTCGGCCAGCTCGCGGACGGCGTGCTGGGCCTGGGCGACCGCAAGGCCGTAGCCGGGCACGAGGATGACGTTCTGGGCATACGCCAGCTGGATCGCGACGTCGTCGGGGCCCACGGACCGGACCGATCCGCCCGCTCCGGCCTCGGCGACCACTCCCTCGCCACCCCCGAAGCCGCCGATCATGATGTTCATCACCGAGCGGTTCATCGCATCGGCCATGAGCTTGGTCAGGATCGCGCCCGAGGCCCCGACGAGCGCGCCTGCGATGATCAGGACGACGTTGTCGAGAACGAAGCCGGCCATCGCCACGGCCGTGCCGGTGAACGAGTTCAGGAGCGAGATCACGACCGGCATGTCGGCCCCGCCGATCGGAAGCGTCATCGTGATCCCGAAGACGAGCGACGCCGCCAGGATGATGAGCATGACCGGCAGGCTCTCGTTGCCGAGGAACAGGTAGATCGAGCCCGCGACGACGATCGCCGCCAGACCGAGCGTGACGAGCTGGCCGCCGGGGATCAGGACCGGCCGCGACGGCGTGATCTTCAGGCCCATGAGCTTGCCCGACGCGATCAGCGAGCCGCTGAACGTGATGCTGCCGATGAGGATGTCGAGGACGACGAAGATCGTCGTCGTGAGCGGTGCCGCCTCGGGCGCGTTCACGAGACGGATGTACTCGTCGATGCCGATGAGCGCCGCTGCGCCGCCGCCGACGGCGTTGAACAGGGAGACGAGTTGGGGCATCGCGGTCATGGCGACGGTCCGGGCGGTGTAGAGCCCTAGGCCGCCGCCGACCAGCACGCCCGCCGCGATGATCAGCCAGGCGACCCCGCTGGCGCCGTCGCGGATCAGGAGGACGCCGGTCGCTCCGACCGCCAGGGCCATGCCGACCGCGGACAGGAGATTGCCGTTGCGAGCCGTCGCCGGCGAGTTCATCCGCATCAGGCCGATGACGAACGTGGCCGCGCCGGCGAGCCAGGCGAGACGGACGAGGACGTCGATCGTGTCCATCGCCTACGCCTCCGGCCCGTCGGTGGGGCGCGGCGCCGTGGGCTTCTTGCGGAACATCTGGAGCATCCGGTCGGTGACGACGTACCCGCCGACGACGTTCATCGTCGCGAACGCCACCGCGACGAGCGAGATCACCTGGCTCAGGGGGTCCGCCGCGTGGAGGGCGATGACCATCGCCCCGACGAGGACGATGCCGTGGATGGAGTTGGCGCCGGACATCAGGGGCGTGTGGAGCGTCGCCGGGACCTTCGAGATCACGGCGAAACCGCACAGGATGGCGAGCGTGAAGATGATGAAGTTGGTCAGCAGCGGATCGGTCACGCGGGCGTCCCTCCGCTCGCGGCCGGGGCCGGCTCGAGCAGCTTCTTGACCGGCTCGGCGACGACGGAGCCCTCGTGGGTGATGACGGTCGCCTTCGTGACCTCGTCCTCGAAGTCGAGGTGCAGCTCGCCGTCCTTGACCATCCCGAGCAGGAGCGCCGAGATGTTGCGGGCGTAGAAGGCGGACGCGCCGACCGGCATCGAGGCCGGCAGGTTCTCCGGCGCGATGATCGTCACGCCGTTTTCGGTGACGATCGTCTCGCCGGCCTTGCTCAGCTCGACGTTCCCGCCGAGGGCGCTGGCGGCCATGTCGACGATGACCGAACCGGGCTTCATCCCGGCGACGGCCTCGGCAGTGACGAGGACCGGCGGGCGCCGGCCGGGCACCTGGGCGGTCGTGATGACGACGTCCATCGTCGCGATGTGGCCGTTGAGCTCCGCCTGCTGGGCGGCCTGCTCCTCGGCTGTGAGCTGGCGGGCGTAGCCGCCCTCGCCGGACGCGTCGGCGACCGACTTGAGGACGAGGAACTGCGCGCCGAGGCTCTGGGCCTGCTCCTTCGTCTCGGCCCGCACGTCGTAGGCCTTCACGACCGCACCGAGACGCCTCGCCGTGCCGATCGCCTGGAGCCCGGCGACGCCGATGCCGAGGATGAGCACGTTGGCCGGCTTCGCCGTGCCGGCGGCGGTCGTCAGGAGCGGGAAGTAGCGTCCGAACGCGTTTGCCGCGATGAGCACCGCCTTGTAGCCGCCGACGTTCGCCTGCGAGCTGAGGGCGTCCATCGACTGGGCCCGCGAGAGCGTCCGGGGGATCGCGTCGAGGCTGATCGCGGTGACGCCCTGCTTCGCGAGCGCGGCCGCCGTCTGGGGATCGATGAGCGGGCTGAGGAACCCGATGACGGCCTGGCCGGCACGCATGACCTTGATCTCGGACTCACTCGGCTTCTGGACGCGCAGGATGACGTCCGACTGGCCGTAGAGCTCGACGGTCGAAACGACCGTGGCGCCCGCGTCCACGTAGGCCTGGTCGGGGAGGAGGGCACCGGCGCCGGCACCCTGTTCGACGAGGATCTCGAGCCCGGCCGCACTGAGCCTGCCGAGTGCTTCGGGTACCAGGGCGACGCGCCGTTCGCCGGGCGCCGTCTCCCTGGCGACGCCGACCTTCATGGGCACCACCTGACTTGGGATGACGTGGGCATGTGTCGTTGGATCGCCCGAAAGAATACCGGCCGCGCGAGGTCCGTGTGACGGGCGCCTGGGTTGCCGTTCGGTGTCCTCCAAGCCTGAAACGAAGGTGCTATGTGGCCCTTGCCAAACGGGTATTGACTTGGGTCAACATCTCGCCTATGGTGTGCCTACATCAAACAGCAGTTGGCGACACCAAACGTCGCCTGAGGAAGGACCACCCATGAACATCGCGATCATCGGCGCCGGCAACGTCGGCCAGGCGCTCGCCAGCTCGTTCAAGCGCGCCGGCCACGAGGTCACGATCTCGGCGGCGCACCCGGAAAGCGCCACGGAGGTGGCCTCCAAGCTCGGCACGAAGGCCGCCGGCTCGAACACGGAGGCCGTGTCGACCGCCGACCTGGTCGTGCTCGCGGTTCCGGCGACCGCCCTCGAGTCGGTCGCCCGGGAGATTGGCCCCAACCTCGCCGGCAAGGTCGTCGTCGACGTCACGAATCGACCCACGCCCGACCCGGCCGGCTCACCGACGTCGGTCGCCGAGGAGCTCCAGGAGAGGTTGCCCGAGGCCAGGGTCGTCAAGGCCTTCAACACCGCGTTCGCGTCGCGTCAGGCCGAGCCGGTCGTCCACGGCATTCCGGCCGACGGCTTCGTGGCCGCGGACGACGAGGGCGCCAAGAAGACGGTTCTCGACGCGGTCGCGTCGATCGGCTTTCGCCCCGTGGACGCCGGATCGCTCGCCGCGGCCCGCACGCTCGAGGGCATGGCCTGGCTGAACATCAGCCGGAACATGGCGGGCGGCACGTGGCAGGATGCGTGGGTCCTCGTCGGGCCCGACTCGAGCAACTGAGCGCAGCGCGGATCGGCTGACCCGAAAGGTCCCTGCAAGCCGGGTCGGCGGCACCGCTGACCCGGCCGTGACCCGGCCGCTGGCAGGCTCCGTGCGGAGGTGCCAGTGATGGCTGAACTCGAGACGAAGGATCGCAATCGGCTCCGCGACAGCTCGTTCGCGTGGATCGACAAGGACGGCGAGCGGCATCTGCCGATCAACGACGAGTCCCACGTCCGGAATGCGATCTCGCGTTTCGGCCAGACCGAATTCGATGAGCCGGGTGCCAGGAAGCGGGCCGCCCGCAAGATCATGACGGCGGCCCGCAAGCACGGCATCGAGGTCTCGGACGACGCCGACGTGGCCCGGGCCGCCAAGCGCTGACGAAGCCCTCACCCCGAACGAAGCGAGCCCTGTGGGCTCGCTTCGTCGTCTCCCGGCACGGTCGATCAGGCGGCCGACCCCGCGACGGCGATCAGCAACGTCAGGATGTACACGTGGGCCAATGCGCCCCACACGATGGAGCCTGTCCGCCACGCCAGCCAGCCGTAGAGCATCCCGCCGAAGAACGTCGAGATGAGCTCGAGCTCGGGTTTGGTCAGGTGAGTGAACACGAACGGCAGGACGGCCACGAGGACACCGATCGGACCGATCGCCCGGACGAGCGCGAAGAGCAGGAACCCCCGGAAGAGGAACTCGGCCGGGACCAGATCGAGCAGGTTCGTCAGCAGCAGGTTCGGCAGCGCCTCGGCGCTCGGCGCGTAATACGCCCGCGCGTCTGGCAGGGTCGCGAACCACAGGACGATCGGGGTCATGACGGCGCAGCCGGCGATCGCCAGCGGCGCCCCGATCCGCCACTCCCCGGGCCGCAGCCCGTAGCGCCGTGGGTCGTCGCGGAACCCCGCGACGACGACGAGGAGCGGGACCCCCAGGAAGAGCGCCAGCCGGTCGAGCGCCTGGAGCCGCTGCATCGCAGGGTTGCGGTCGTAGGCAATGAGCTCGTCGGGGATGAACGTTCGGCTGAAGTCGAAGATGACCGCGAGTGTCGTGACCGCGACCACGATCGTCGCCCGCAGCGGCAGATGGAGGCCGGCGATGCGGACCGTCCGGCGGTCCGCCGGCGAGGGCGGGTAGTCCGGCCCATCGAAGAGCCGCCGAATCCTTGTCGCGAGTCGGTCGGTCAAGCGCTGTGTGCCGAGCGGCGCACCGGGACCCCCTCGGGCAGGCGCGGCCCCGCCGCGTCGCCGCGCCCGGCCACGACGATCACTTCGGTGACCGGGCGGCGGGCATGGATGCGAGCGAGCTCGTCGCCGAGCGGATCCGCGGCGTCGCCCGCCCCGCGCGAGGTCGGTGCGGCGGGCACGGCGTGGCGCCAGACGCCCGCTTCGGAGGAGATCCGGCGCTCGGAGTCCAGGGTGATGACCCGAGCGACGTGACCGTCGGCGGCCGCGGCGCGGAGCTCGGTGACGAGGGAAGCGTCGATGCCGCCCCCTCCCACGGAGACCGTACACATATGCGCCTTGGTCGGGTCGCCCGGGCGGCTCCGGAACGGCCGGTACTCCGAGCGTCGTTCGGCGAACCAGGCGGCATCATGGACGCGCGGTCCGCCCGCCCAGAGGTCCGTCGCGTCGGCGATGGCCCGGCGGGCCTCGTCCTCGTACCGTTCGATCGAGGTCGGGTCGAGGCGGCCCTCGGCGATCGCCTTCAGACGCTCGACGCGGTACTCCTCGATCGAACGCCTGTCGCTGGCGTCCACCGCTTCTGGGCCGAGCACCGCCAGGCCGTGCTTGCGTGCGAAATACGCCTTCGACCGCAGGAAGCGGTATCGGCTCAGGACGGTGGCGCCGGCATCCCGATCCTCGTTGGCGAGCGCCTGGTGGTAGACGACCGGCTCGAGCGTCTCGGCGATCAGGTGGCCGGCAGACCGCAGCCGGATGCCCAGGTCGCCCTCCTCACCGCCGTACTCGAAGGCCTCGTCGAAACCGCCCACCTCGATGAGCGCGTCGCGCCGGTAGGCCGAGTTCCCACCGGGCAGGATCACGAACCGGTCGGACCAGGGGTTGGAGTACCACTCGGTCGGGTCGTGGTCGTCGATTCGCTGCGTCTCGCCGAGTCGATCGCCGACGAGGTGGAGATGCTCGAGCGCGATCCCCGACCTCCGCCGGTACGGCCCGCCGACGCCGGCGACCGGACGGCGCACGAGCGCCCCGATCAGCCCGCCGAGCCATGCCGGCTCCGGCAGCGTGTCGTCGTCGAGGAAGGCGACGACGTCCCCGCCGGCCGCGGCGAGGCCGAGGTTGCGAGCGGCGGCGATGTTCTTCTCGGGGCAGTCGACGACCTTCGCGTCCGGGGCCTTGTCGGCGAGGATCGTCGCGGTCCCGTCGGACGACGGGCCGTTGACGACGACGACCTCGAACGTCGGATGGTCCTGGGCGCGGAGCAGCGTCAGCACCTCGGCGAGAGCGTCGGCGCGGTTGTACGTGACGATGACGACGCTGACGGAGACGTCCTGCTCAGTTGCCTGGCGGCGCCCCGTGGCATCGCTGCGTTCCGCCGGCTCCCCGGCGAGCTCGTGGCGGCGGAGGGCAATGCCGGTCCGGCCGAGCGTCCCGAGGCCCTCGTCGAGCCCCGCGCGCACCTGCTCGAGGCTCGCCCGCAGGGCGCGGTTCTCGGCGGTGAGCGCGGTGATGCGGGCGTCGAGCGGACGGAGGATCCAGCGCCGGACGCGACGGAGTGGCGCCAGCAGGAAGTCGGTGGGCGTCACGGTTCCGAATTATCGCAGTCGCCGCCGGTGGCCCACCGTGGCCCGTGGCGGCGGGCCGCGGCTGGTACGGTTCCGGCATGCACCTCCGGCACGCCGCGAAACGGGCGACGCAGTCCGTGTTCGGCGCCTTCGGGCTGGAGGTCCGGCGGCGGCGAACGCCGCCTTCGCCCCGCCGCCCGGATCCTCACGCGACCCTCGGTGCGCACGTCGCGGCGCTCCTGGCCCGTGAGCGGGTCGACTGCGTCATCGATGTCGGCGCGCACGAAGGCGGGTTCGGACGCCTCGTCCGCTCGAACGGCTGGACCGGCCGGATCGTCTCGTTCGAACCCGTTGCCGCCTCGTTCGACCGGCTCGCCGCCGCCACCGCGGGCGACCCTCTCTGGTCCGTCAACCGGATCGCGCTCGGCCGCGTGTCGGGCCGTCGACGGATCAACGTCACCGGGGGAACGGTCTTCTCCTCGTTCCTCGAGCCGAGCGCGGCAGGGTCCGAGCTCTGGCCGGAGTGGATGGCCCACGTGGCCGACGAGGAGGTCGAGATCCGGCGCCTCGACGAGGTGCTGCGGGAGGCGACCGGCGACCCCGCGCCGGAGCGGATCTTCCTGAAGCTCGACACCCAGGGGTTCGATCTCGAGGTGTTCGCCGGCGCCGCCGGAGTGCTCGACAAAATCGTCGGGCTGCAGTCGGAGCTATCCCTCCGGCCGATCTACGAGGGGATGCCGACCTACCTCGAGGCGCTCCAGGCGTTCCAGGCGACCGGCTTCGCGATGACCGGCATCTACCCGGTCACCCGGGACCCGGAGTGGCGCATCGTCGAGTGCGACGCGGTGATGATCCGCGCCTGAGTCGCAGTCGGCCCTCCGGGCCCGAGCTCTACGCGCCGGCGAGGGCGCCCAACCGCTCGGTCAGGCGGAGGTTCTCGCGGTAGTCGATCGGCACCTCGACGAGCGACGGCCCGTCGACATCCAGGGCGCGACGAAGCGTCGGCAGCAGGTCGGCGGCGGTTTCCGGCCGGAAGCCGGCGATTCCGAACGAGCCGGCGAACGCGACGAAGTCGGGGTTGCCGAACTCGACCCCGAACGGCCGGCCGAACTCGTTGCGCTGCTTCCAGTCGATGAGCCCGTAGCCGTCGTCCCGCCAGACGACGACGGTCACGTTCGTGCCGATCCGAACCGCGGTCTCGAGCTCCTGGCTGTTCATGAGGAAGCCGCCGTCGCCGCACAGCGCCACGACCTTGCGCTCGGGGTGGACGAGCTTCGCGGCGATCGC
>DASTVH010000096.1:0-5910 GCA_035759195.1 Candidatus Limnocylindrales bacterium | reverse complement strand
GAGCGACGTGACGCGGGGCGGGGAAGCGGCCGCGTCCGCCGACGCCGTCAGCGACTGGGCCGGCGGGACGCGGATCGGCGAGAGCTTCCGCGACTTCAACCTGCGCTGGGCCCGCCGGACGCTCCGGACGAGCGGCATCGTCATCGTCGTCTCCGATGGTTGGGACCGCGGCGACCCGGCCCTCGTCGCGACCGAGACCGCCCGCCTTCGGCGCAACTGCCACCGCCTCGTCTGGCTCAACCCGCTCGCCGGCGCGCCGGGCTACGAGCCGCTCGCCGGCGGGATGCGGGCGGCGTATCCCTACATCGACGACTTCCTGCCCGCCGGCACGGTCGCCAGCCTCGAGCGGCTCGGGGAGATCCTCGCCGGCGCCCGTTCGAGCGACGTGACGCGGGGCGGGGAAGCGGCCGCGTCCGCCGACGCCGGCGCCCGGGCCGGGCTGATGCTGCGCGACATCGCGGCGCCGGCGGCGATCGGTGCCGACCGCGTGGCCGCGGACCGGGCGAGGCCGCTCCGATGAAGGAGCTCCTCGCGTCCTACGAGGCATGGCGGGCGGCGGGGCAGGGGATCGGTCGGGCGGTCGTCGTCCGGACGTTCGGCTCGGCCCCGCGACCGGAGGGCGCCGTGCTGCTCCGCGCCGACGACGGGCGGATCGCGGGATCGGTCAGCGGCGGCTGCGTCGAGGGCGCCGCGGCCGAGGAGATCGAGAAGGCCCGGGCGAACGGCCGCTCTCGGGTGATCCGCTACGGGATCAGCGACGAGCAGGCGTGGGACGTCGGGCTCGCCTGCGGCGGAACAATTGACGTGCTCATCGAGCCGGCGGTCCGGGAGGAAGTCGCCGAGGCGGCCGCGCGCCTGGGCCGGGCGATCGCCACGCCGCTGCCGCCGGATGCGCCGCCGGCCGAGTTCGGGCTCCATCCGCCCGGGGAGGGAGCCCCGCCCGAGCCGGCGATCGTCGTCGCATCGGACGGGATGATGACCGGCTCGCTCGGGAGTGCGGCCGCGGACGACGCCCTGCGGGCAGCCGCCGCCGAGGCCCTCCTGCGAGGCACGTCGCGGACCGTCGAGATCGAGGGTCGGTCGGTCTTCGTCGAGGCGTTCCCGGTGAAGCCGCGGCTCGTCGTCGTCGGCGCCGTCGAGGTTGCCCGCTCGCTCGTCCGTTTCGCCCGCGAGCTCGGCTACGCGACGGTCGTCGTCGACGGGCGGGCCTCGTTCGCGACGCCCGAACGCTTCCCGCCCGACCAGGTCGACCGGCTCGTCGTCGGCTGGCCGGACGAGGTCGCCGACGAGATCGGGCTGGGACCCGACGACGCCGTCGCGGTCCTCACCCACGACGTGAAATTCGACGAGCCGGCGATCGTCGAGGCGCTCCGCAGACGGTGCCGCTACGTCGGCGCGGTCGGCAGCCGCAAGACCCAGGGCGACCGGCGGGCCCGCCTGCGCGAGGCCGGGGTGACCGAGGCCGAGCTTGCCCGACTCCGTGGGCCGGTCGGGCTGGACCTGGGCGGGCGGGCACCGGCGGAGACCGCGCTGGCGATCATGTCCGAGATCGTCGCCGAGCGGTACGGCGGCACCGGCCGGCCGATGGTCGAGCGGGCGGTGGAGCGCGAGTCGGGCACGGCCCGGGAACCGGCGGTCCGCGCCGGGTGAGAACGGCCGCCATCGTCCTGGCGGCGGGGGCGGCGAGCCGGTTCGGCTCACCGAAGGCGCTGGCGCGGCTCGACGGCCGGCCGATCCTCGAGCACGTCCTCGACGCCGTGCGCTCGGCCGGGATCGAGGACATCGTCGTGGTCCTGGGGCATGCCGCCCAGGAGATCGAGGACGGCATCGACTGGCTCGACGAGCGGCGCGTCCGGAATCCCGACCCGCGCTTCCTGTCGGGTTCGCTCCAGGTCGGCCTGGCCGCCGTCGCCGACCTCGATCCGCCGGCCCGCGCCGTCGTCATCGCCCTCGGCGATCAGCCGCGGACCCGACCCGAGGTGATCCGGGCGCTCATCGGCGCCGCTCGCGAGACCGATCGGCCGGTCGTCGTCCCGCGCTACGCCGAGGGCGGCGGGGCGAACCCGGTGCTCCTTCGGCGCAGCGCGTTCGAGCTCGTCGACGAGGCGAGTGGCGATCGCGGCCTCGGGCCGCTGCTGGCGTCCGATCCGGACCTCGTCCTCGAGGTACCTGTCGTGGGTTCGAACCCCGACATCGACCACCCGTCAGACCTGCTCGAGCTGGCCTGGGCGGAGCGGGTCCGAGCCAACCGCGAGCAGGTCGACCGGTTCCGGGAGGTGCCCGACGGCACGGACTTCTATCGGCCGGTCACGTCGCTCTTCCGGGCCGACCCGGCTCGGACCGACGATGCGGTCCTCGGGGCCCTCCTCGCGCTGGCCCGGCCCGAGGATGTCTGGCTCGACGTCGGGGCGGGCGCCGGACGCTACGCCCTGCCGCTCGCCCGGGCGGTCCGCGAGGTCGTCGCGATCGATCCGTCGGCGGGGATGCTCGAGACGCTCCGCGAGCTCATGGCCGAGCACGGGATCACGAACATCCGTCCGATCGAGGCTCGCTGGCCGATGCCGTCGGGTGGGGAGTCACCGGCCGGCGACGTCGCCCTGATCGCCCATGTCGGCTACGACATCGAGGCGATCGGGCCGTTCCTCGACGCGCTGGAGGCGGCCGCGGCGCGGCTCTGCGTGGCGGTCATGATGGAGCGGCAGCCGGCCTCGGTCGTCGACCCCTTCTGGCCGCGGGTCCACGGCGAGGCGCGGGTCTCGCTGCCGGCCCTGTCGGAGTTCGTCGAGCTCATCCGCTCGCGCGGCCACGAGCCGACGCTGACGATGACCGAGCGCCTGCCGCGCCGCTTCGAGGGTCGCGACGAGCTCGAGGGATTCCTGCGCCGGCAGCTCTGGATCGCCCCGGGTGGCGAGAAGGATGCCCGCTTCCGCGCGGCGCTCGACGAGCTCGCCGTCCAGGCTCCCGACGGCACCTGGGGCCTCGCCGACCAGGCGGCGTCGGCGGTCGGCGTCGTCAGCTGGCAACCGAGCCACGGAGGAGAGCCGGCACGATGACCGACGAACCGACCCTTGGCGATCGCAACCTGCCGATGTGTCCGATCTGCGGCAACACCACGTTCCGCCGGGAGCGCGGCAAGATCGACAGCGAGTGGGGCGTGACCGCGCACCGGGTCACGATGCTGATCTGCGAGCGCTGCTCATTCGTGCTCCAGTTCTACGACGGCACCACGATCTTCGACTTCGACTGACCCCGCCCGACCGGGGGTGGGGGTCGCGGACCGAGGCCGTCAGCGTCGCGTGAACAGGAAGCCGGCGAGGTCCCGGGCGATCGCCCGCGGATCCGCTCCCAGTTCGGCCGGCAGGTTCCCGTCGAGATAGAGCGTGGCCAGGCCGTGGACGAGCGACCAGCCGGCGACCGCGGCCCGCCGCCGGTCTGCACCGGGCGGGAGGGGCAGGCCTTCGACCGGTCCGTAGAGCGACGCCCTGGATTCGGCGTTCGCGGCCAGCAGCTCGGGGTCGGTCGGCCGGAGGAGGTCGGGCCGGAACATCACCGCGAAGTGGGCCGGGTGGTCGACCGCGAAGCCGACGTAGGCGACGCCGACCTCGAGGAAGCTGCCGGTCCGTTCGAACACCGCGGTCAGGTCCGAGGCCATGCGGCGGTAGCCCTCGGCCGCGATCGCCGTCAGCAGTCCGGTCTTGTCGCCGAAGTGGTGCGCCGGCGCGGCGTGCGAGACCCCGACGCGGCGGGCCAGATCGCGCAGGCTCAGGGTCGCCGGGCCGTCGCGGGCGATCGCCTCGAGGGCAGCGTCGATCAGGGCACGGCGCAGGTCGCCGTGGTGATATGGACGGGGTTCGATCGGCATCGCTGGATCATATCCGCCCGACCTAGACATTGACAAGTTCGCGGCCGCGGCGTATCTTGACAGCGCCAAGACTTCGACCTGAGCCAGGAGCCCGATCGACCGATGGAACCGACCCTCATCCTCAGCGACGCCGCGCGATCGACCGCCGGAACCCTGCTGCTGACGATCCTGTTCGTCGAGTTCGGCGGCCTGTACGTCCTCCGCCTCGTCCCCGGCCGTCAGGCCGCGACGCCCTTCCAGAAGACGTTCGCCCGGGCCGGCCACGCGCATGCCGGCGTCCTCGTCAGCCTCGGGCTGATCATCCAGATCTTCGCCGACGCCGTGGCCCTCGAGGGTCTGATCGCCTCGGTCGCCCGTTCCGGCGTGCCGCTCGCGGCGATCCTCATGCCGGCCGGCTACTTCCTCTCGTCCGCCGGCAAGGGCGCGACCGAGCCGAACCGCTTCTTCGTCCTCATCTACGCTGGCGCCGTGTCGCTGGCGGCCGGCGTTACGGCCCTCGGCATCGGCCTGCTCGCGTGACCGATCCGCGGCGACGGGGCGTATCCTCCCGGATCGCCGACCGAGGCGCCCAGGAGGGGAGTCGAATGTCGCCATCGAGATCGAAGCGCGAAGCCGTCGATCCGGAGCAGCCTCACGAGTTCGCCGCGGTCCGTGACCCGGGCATCGCCGCCGTCGCCTCCGGCGGCGGCCAGCTCGGATACGGGTCGGCGGGCCCGGCCGCGACGACCGGCGCGTACCAGCGGAGCCTTCGCTGCGCCGTCCCCGGCTGCGGCCGGGAGCGGAGCGACCCGATCCACGGCGTCGCCGAGGGCTGACGGGTGCGATGAACCGGCATACGGCGCGCATTCTTGACATGTGACAAATCAGTCACATAACATCCCGGGCGTGACGGACGACCCGATGGCGCCGACGTTCCGGGCCCTTTCGGACCCGAGCCGGCGGCTCCTGCTCGACCGGCTCTTCGAGCGCGACGGCCAGACACTCGGCGAGCTGACAGCGCATCTGCCGGCGATGACCCGGTTCGGGGTCATGCGCCACCTCGGCGTCCTGGAGGAGGCGGGCCTCGTCACGACCCGTCGCGAGGGTCGCGAGAAGCGGCACTTCCTCAACCCGATCCCGATCCGCCTCGTCCACGACCGCTGGATCGGCAAGTTCGCCGAACCGGTCGTCGGGGCGATGACCCGGATCAAGAGCCACCTGGAGGCAGCAGCGATGACGAGCCCGGACCACGTCTATTCCGTCTACATCAAGGCCGCTCCTGAGCGCGTCTGGCGGGCGATCACCGACGGCGTCGAGACCGAGCAGTACTACTACGGCACTCGCGTCGGGTCCGACTGGTCGAAGGGCTCGCGGATCGCCTATGAGTACCCGGACGGTTCGGTCGCCGCCGACGGCGAGATCCTCGAGATCGAGCCGGGCCGTTCGGTGACGATGTCGTTCCTCGCCCACTGGGACCCCGAGATCGAGGCCGAGGGCCCGGTCCGCATGACGTGGGAGATCGAGCCGGCCGGCGACGGGCTCTCGAAGCTCACCGTCACGACCGCGGGCGCCGGCACGAGGACCGCGCGCGACTTCAGCGGCGGCATCGTCCACATCGTCTCGGGCCTCAAGACCTACCTGGAGACGGGGCAGCCGATGGCGGTGCCGGCCGAAGTCTCCTAGCCCTCGACCCCCGCGAAGCCTCGATTGCCTCTACCAGCGGCTGTGATGAATTCCGGACGAACGACCGTGCCGGCGAACCGAAATGCGGCGCATCGGGCGCCAATCTGCTGACGGTCACGCTCGGTTGTCGTGGATCGACCAGCCTCGGTGGCGACGGGCGGCGGCGCGGGGAGAGACGGACCTGACTTCGGCGCTATCAGTGCCGTGGCGAGTGGTGGCGACGAAGCCCACGCTCGGAGTAGGCGACGTGCGCTGGGCCCGCTGGCCTACCAGTGCCGCGAGCACTGGTAGACGCGAAGCGGGTGCGGCTGACGCCATGTGAAGTGTCGCTGTTCAGTCCGACGCGACAACTGTCCAATCTCGTTGACGCAGAAACGACACAACGC
>DASTVH010000095.1:0-6749 GCA_035759195.1 Candidatus Limnocylindrales bacterium | reverse complement strand
GACGTCCAGGGCTTCCTCGTCGACAACCCGGCCGTCATGTACCGGATGCTCCAGGCGCAGGCGCGCCGCCTGCGGAACGCAAACCGTTGGCGGAGCTGAGCGACCGCCCGTTCCCGCCTGGGTCCTACCCGGTCGTCGTCGTCGGGAGCGGGCCGGGCGGCCTCCAGCTGTCGTACTGCCTGGACCGGCTCGGCGTCGACCACGCCCTTCTCTCGGCCGACGACGCCGCGGGCGGCATGTTCCGCCGCTGGCCGTTCTTCCAGCGCCTGCTGTCGTGGACGAAACCGTTCGCCCCGGTCCCCCGGACCGACCCGGCCTACGAGCGCTACGACTGGAACAGCCTGCTGGCCGACGAGCCGGAGCACCGCGCGCTCATGCCGGGCCTGATGGACGGCAGCTCCTACTTCCCATCACGACCCGAGATGGAGCGCAACCTCGCGACGTTTGCGGAACGGACGGGGATCGCCGTCCGCTACGGCTGCCGCTGGACAGGCACGGCGCGCGAGTCGTCGCAGGAGGGCGAGCGCTTCGTGCTCACGACGACCGACGGTGAATACCGGACGCCGGTCCTCGTCGTGGCGGTCGGCATCGCCGAGCCGTACAAGCCCCAGACGCCCGGAATCGAGCTCGCCGCTCACTACGCCGAGACCCGCCCGGCCGAAACGTATGCCGACAAGCGGGTCTTCATCATCGGCAAGCAGAACTCGGGCTTCGAGCTCGCAAGCGGCCTCCTGCCCTGGGCCCGCCGGATCATCGTCGCCTCGCCCTCTCCGGCGAAGCTGTCCGTCAACACCCGCTCGCTCGTCGGGATCCGGGCGCGTTACGTGCAGCCGTTCGAAGACCACGTCCTCGGCGGTGGCGTGACCGTTTTGGACGCCTCGATCGAAGCGATCGGGCGGGTCGAGGGCGGCGGCCTCGAGGTCCGCGTCCGGGCGACCGAGCGCGGCGAGTCGCTCGTCTTCGACGTCGACGAGGTGATCGCCGCGACCGGCTTCATGACGCCGCTCGTCGACCTGCCCGAGCTGGGCGTCGCGACCGTCGGCCAGAGCCGGGTGCCGGCCCAGACGCCGTACTGGGAGAGCTCGTCGGTGCCGGGCATCTTCTTCGCCGGCACGATCTCCCAGGGTGCCGCGGGATTGCGCAAGCACGGCCTGCCGGCGAACTCCGGGGCCGTCCACGGCTCGCGCTACAACGCGCGCGTGCTCGCCCGCCACCTGGCCCGCGGGGCGGGCGCGCCGGGGAGCGCACCGGCCGGGACGGCGGCACCACGTGGTCCCACCGTAGCTGCCGCGATCGACCCGGCTCGCCTCGTCGACGTGCTCGCGGCGGCGTTCCGCGCCACTCCCGAGCTGTGGCATCAGCGGGCCTACCTCGCCCGGGTCGTCACGCTCGACCCCGACGAGGGCCCACGCGACGCCGGGATCGTTCCCCTCGCCGCGTTCGTCGATGGGACCGGCGACGACGGCGCCGCGGATGCGATCGCCCTCACGATCGAAGCCGACGGGAGCGGCGCGATCTATCCCGTCGTCTACGGCCGGCGGGGCGGCCGGCTCGAGGAGCACACGTTCGAGCCGGACATCCTGCTGCGCTACGAGACGCCCGCGGTTCGCGAGCGTCTCGAGCGGATCGTTCGGGGCGTGGCTGGTTGATGATGCGACTCGCCGTCAGCTGGTGCAGGCTAATTCTTCGTGATTAGCCTTTGACGTCTAATTCATGATCAGTTAGCCTGCCACGGTGAACGCAATCGTGCTCTTCGGTGACGTCGTGGACTCGCGCCGGGACTCGCCTGCCGCGACCGCCTGGCTCCGGTCCCTTGCCGACGAGCTCGCCGGCGCCTATCCGCCGGCCGCCCGACTCGCAGACTTCGAGTTCACCCAGGGCGACGAGCTCCAGGGCCTGCTGGCCCCCGGCCAGGATCCCCTCGACGCGGTCGTTCGGGCGTGGCTCCACCCGGACGCCCTCCCGATGCGCTGGATCGCGGTCTCGGGCCGGGTCGATCCGGGGCGCGGACCGGCGACCCAGCGGACCGGCGACGCGTTCCTTCGGGCTCGGGCGCTTGCCGACGACCGCACCCGGCGACGTGACGGCCTGCTGATGTCGAGCGGGGACCCGGCCACCGACGAGCTCCTCGGCGACCTGGCCCCGCTCCTCGGCGAGCTGCTCCGAGACCTGACCTCACGCCAGCGGACGGTCGCCCGGCTGATCCTCGTCGAGGGCCTGCGACGGGCCGAGGCGGCCGAGCGCCTGAAGGTCAGTCGGGCGACGATCTCGGTCGTGACCGAGCGGGCCCACCTGCGCTCGATCGAGCGACTCGCCGCCCGGATCTCGAAGCTCTTCGCGGGCGGGGCTGTCGCCGCCGCCGAGGGCTCGGCGGCATGACGGCGGACCCGATCCTGACGCTCGCCTGGCTGGCGGCGTCCCACCTCGTCGCCGACTTCATCCTGCAGACGGGGGGAATCGTCGCCGCCAAGTCGGCCTCGGGCGGACGGGCGGCGCGCGGGCTGCTCGCCCATGGAGCCGGCGTGGCGGTCGCGCTGATCCCGGTTGCGCTCGTGTTCGGGCTCGCGGGGCTCTGGGCGCTGCTCTTCATCACCGCCAGCCACCTCCTGATCGACCGAGTCAAGGTCCTCGCAACGCGGCGCGCCGAGGCCCGGGCGCTCGCCGCGGCCCACCGACGGCACGAGGGGCGAGCGCCGGCCGCGGGCCTGGGTCGGGCCTGGACGCCGCTTCCCGCCGCCTACTTCGTGTTCGACCAGCTCGCCCACGCGGCGATGCTCGTGCTGGCCTGGGCGATCTGGCTCGACGGCCGCGCCCCGACGGTCGAGTGGACCGCGGCGACCGACGCGCTGCTCGCGGGACGCGACCCGATCGCGGTTCACGAGATCTCGCTCGCCATCGCCGTCGGCCTCGCCCTCGTGATCGCCAACGCCCGCGGCGGGGCCCTGCTCGTCGGCACGCTCGTCCGCCCCCTGGAGGCCGCCCGGGAGCTCCAGGGCACGGACGGCGTGCAGTCCGGGGCGAGCTCGCCCGGAGCGATCCCGTCGGGGGTCTCCGCCGGGACCGGGAGGGACGATGCGACGCCGTCCGGCCGGCGGCATGCCTGGTCCTTCCGGATCGGGCCGCTCGCCGGCCGCGTCGTCGCCGAGCCGTCGCCGGCGGAGCCCGCCCCTGTCGCCGGGACCGCGGCCGAGGCCGTCGTCGCGGGCGAGCGCGTCGCCCTCCCGCCGCCGGCCAAGGTCGGTGCGACGATCGGCGTGATCGAGCGGCTCCTCATCGTCGTCTTCGTCCTCGTCGGCGCCGACGCCGCGATCGGCTTCGTCGTGGGGGCCAAGACGATCGCCCGCTTCAAGCAGCTCGACGACCGCGACTTCGCCGAGTACTACCTGCTCGGGACGCTCGCCAGCGTCTCGATCGCGATCGTGACCGCGCTCGTCGCCCGGGCCGCGTTCGCCGCCTGACGGCGGGCGTCGTGACCCGGACCCCCACGGCGGCGGTCGCGTGACCGAGGCGTTCGTCGCCGGCGCCCTCGCCGGCTACGCGATCGCGATTCCCGTCGGGGCGATCGCGGTCCTGATCGTCGAGCTCGGAATCCGGCGAGGCTTCGCCGTGGGGGCGGCGGCCGGCGCGGGCGCGGCGTCGGCGGACGGGCTCTATGCCGGGCTCGCGATGGTCGGAGGGTCGGCGGTCGCGGACGCGATCGAGCCGCATGAAGCCGCGTTCCGGATCGTGGCCGCGGCGGTGCTCGTCGGCATCGCCCTGCGGGGCTTCCTGCGGCTGCTCCTCGAACCGCGCGGCGTCCCCTCGCGCTCCGACATGCCCCGTGACCTGCTCGGGACGTACCTGCGGTTCGTCGCGATCACCCTGGTCAACCCGATGACGGTCGTCTACTTCGCGGCGTTGAGCCTCGGTCTGCCGACCGTGTCCGCCGCCGGCGACGTCGGTCGGGCGGCGTTCGTGATCGGTGCGTTCGGCGCGTCACTCTCGTGGCAGCTCGTCCTCGCCGCGCTCGGCGCCGTCGCACATCATCGGCTTCCGGCGCGGTTCCAGGTCGCGATCGGCCTCGCCGGAAATGCGCTGATCGTCGGGTTCGCGGTCGTCGTCGCCACGGGCGCGTAGCGCCGGGCTGGCTCGCGAGCCGTCCGCGCCGCGGCGACCCGCGCTGGCGGCGCCGACCCTGCTCGCAAGGCGGTTCCCCGGCGTCGTACACTGACGCCGGCGCGTTCCCGCGCCCGACTGCCAGACCGAGCCCCCACGCGGCGCGGCGATGCGGCGGTAAAGGGGATCCGGATCCTCGGGACGAACCGGTCGACCATCCGACCGGCCGACGACGTGGCGGTGTGGGCGCGTGCGTCGACGGCCGAGACGGAGAACTGACCGATGACCACCGACAAGGCCTTCAAGCGGGTCGTGCGCGCGCGCATGGCCAGGACCGGCGAGCGATACGCCGCCGCCCGGCGGGCCCTGGTCGAGGGCACGACGGGCCGACGCCGGCCGGAGCCGCCAGCCGACACGGCGACCTCGACCGGCTACCGGATGCGCGGCGGCTCGCACCCGGAGACGGCCACGCTGGCGAACGTCCTGGCGAACCAGGGCGTCGTCTCGGGCCTCACCGGCGAGCCGTTGACGGAGGCAGCCATCCTCGGCATCGGCGGCGGCCTGGGCGCCGGTTACATCCTCTGGGAGTTCAAGACCCGCGGCGGGCCGATCCTGACCCTCGGCTTCCGGAACCAGTGGCAATACCCGTCGATCCCCGGCTGGACCGCCAAGACGCTCGATCGGCTCGGCGTCGAGCCGGACCTCCACGAGACCGGCGGGGCGAAGGGCGCTCGCGAGGCGCTCGATAGCCGCCTCGAGGCCGGCGTGCCGGTCATCGCCTCGGTCGACCTCCAGTCGATCGCGACCTGGGGCTGGCCCGACGCGCTGTCGGGGCAGGACGGCCTGGTCGTCGTCGTCTTCGGACGCGACGAGGATGGCTCGTACCTCGTCGATGACCGCGGCCGAAACCCGTTCCGCGTGTCACCGGCCGTGATGGCCGCCGCGCGGGGACGGATCGGCTCGTTCAAGCACCGGATCCTCGGGCTGCGAACGACACCTGGACCGATCCCGGCCGAACGGCTTCGGGCGGCGATACGCGCTGGCCTGGAGGACCAGGTGGATCACCTGCGATCGCCGTCTGATTCGTTCTCGCTCCCGGCCTGGCGCAAGTGGGGCCGTCTGATGACCGACCGGCGGAACGCGAAGGCGTGGCCGCGGGTCTTCGCCGACGGCCACGGCATGTTCGGCGCGCTCCTGGCTCTCCACGAGCGCGTCGACGGCCAGGCCGGGCCATCGGGCGGGCACCTGCGGGAGCTGTATGCCGCTTCACTCGATGAAGCCGCCGTCGCCCTCGACAACGCTGCGCTCGGCGACGCGGCGCGGGCATGGCGGGGCGCCGCCGACCGATGGGAGGACCTGGCCGACGCGGCCGTACCGCCCGATCTCGACGGTGCCGCCGAGGCGGTCGAGGCGGTCGAGACGCTCCACGAGGCGGTGATGGCCGGCGAACAGGGTCGGTCGCGTGTGGGAGCGGCCGCGGAGATGGCGTGGGCGATCCGGGATCGCTACGCCGACGCCTTCCCCCTGCCACCGGACCGGATCGCGGCGATCCTCGAGGATCTCGGCGAGCGCATCGGCGCGATCTACGAGGCGGAGGTCGACGCGCTCGCGATGACTGCTCGGGCCATCGACAGCTGAAGCGGCGGCCTCGCCCGGCGTCAGACCGCTGGCGCCGCCAGCCGCGCCAGCCGGTCGGTGGCCGCGCGGAGTGTCTCGAGCCGTTTCGGGAACGCGAAGCGAAGCTTGGTCCTCCCGAGCTCGGGGCGCGAGAAGAACGACGAGCCGGGCACTCCCGCCACGCCCGGATCCAGGATGAGCCGCCGGGCGAACGAGACGTCGTTTTCGTCGGTCAGGTCGCGGATGTCGGTCATGACGTAGTACGCGCCGGCCGGCTCGTGGATCCGGAAGCCGGCCTCGGCCAGGGCGGGCAGGAGCGTGGCGCGCCGCTCCCGGTAGTCGGCGACGAGGCTCGCGTAGTACGCGTCGGGCAGCTGGAGCGCCGCCACCGCCGCCTGCTGGAGCGGCGCAGCCGCACCGACGGTCAGGAAGTCGTGCGCCCGCCGGACGCCCACGCTCAGCGCGGGCGAGGCGATCACCCAGCCGACCCGCCAGCCCGTCACCGAGTACGTCTTCGACATCGAGTCGATCGAGACGGTCCGGTCGGCCATGCCCGGCAGGGTCGCGAGCGGAATGTGCTCGCCGTCGTAGACGATGTGCTCGTAGATGTCGTCGGTGAGGGCGAGCAGGTCGTGCTCGAGACAGAGCGTGGCGATGAGGCCCAGCTCGTCGCGGTCGAAGACCTTGCCGGTCGGGTTATGCGGGGAGTTGACGACGATCGCCCGGGTCCGCGGGGTGATCGCCGCCCGGAGCTCGTCGGGATCGATCGACCAGTCGGGCTCGTGGAGCGTCACGTACCGCGGAATTGCGCCGGACAGGATGGCGTCGGGGCCGTAGTTCTCGTAGAACGGCTCGAAGATGACGACCTCGTCACCCGGGTCGAGCAGGCCGAGCATCGCGGCGATCATGCCTTCGGTCGCGCCGCACGTGACGGTGATCTCGGTCTCCGGGTCGAGGACCCAGCCGGGATGGAAGCGGGCGGTCTTCGCCGCGATCGCCTCGCGCAGCGGCGTTGCGCCCCACGTGATCGCGTACTG
>DASTVH010000094.1:0-14379 GCA_035759195.1 Candidatus Limnocylindrales bacterium | reverse complement strand
GAAGCTCAGGTACGAGCGGTAGACGGTCGAGGAATCCCGGACACGGAGGGCCGAGTTCGTGCCGTAGTTCTTGGTCGCGCTCGACGAGTAGACCTAGGCGTCCGCGGTCGGGCCGAAGGTCGCGAACGTCAGCGCCGCGCCGACGGTGACGTAGCCCACCTTGACTTCGTCGTCGGCCCCGGCCGCGTTGGCGACCGTGAGCTTCACCGAGTAGGCCCCCGGGGCGGAATAGGTGAACGTCGGATGGCGCTCGGTCGAGTCGACCGTGCCGTCGTTGTCGAAGTCCCACGCCCAGCTCGTCGGCAGGTTCGTCGAGGTATCGGTGAAGCCGACCCGGAGCGGCGCCGGTCCGGTCGTCGGCGTCGCGCTGAACGCCGCGACCGGGGGCTCGGGCGCGGGCGGCGTACCGCCGAGGGGGTCGAAGTGCCACCAGTAGCGGTCGGTCGTCTCGTTCGTGGCGAGGATCACGAGCCCGGTCGTGCTGTTGACGTTCTGCTTCGTCGAGGTGGCGTCGTTCATGTCCGGTGAGTCGGCGTCGCGCAGGATCGGCATGCCCACCCCGTCCGCGAAGTCGAGGGTGGCGAGCGGCGCCGTCTTCTCGTAGATCGTGCCGCCGGCCTGGCCGCTCGTCGAAGGCGGCTGAGGACCGGTCATGACGACGTGGGCGACGTTGCTCTCGTCGTCGATCACGACGATCGGTCGCGTATGGCTGTCCGAGACGCGGCCAGCGACGCTGCTCGACCACTGGCCGGTGGCCGGATCGAAGACGAGGACCATGATCAGCGGCGCCGAGCCCGACGTGTGGCTCGTCTTCACGGCGGCGTAGACCCGTCCGCTGCCGTCGGACTGGACCGACTTGAGGTTCACGTGATCGTCGGCCACGCCGGGGCCCTGGAGGGCGACCTTCGAGGCGTCCCACTCCGTGTCGGGGGCTCCGTCGACGTGGCTGGCGAAATACACCTTCGAATCGACCTGGTTGCTCCAGACGATCCCGACCTGGCCGGGGCCGCCGGACGGCCGGAAGCTCACGACCGAGGCGATGTCGTCGGGGTCGACCGTCGAGCCGGGCACCGGGAGGACGTACGGCGTGACCCAGCTCGAGTCCGAGCCGGTGCTGTGGCTGACCATAACCTTGCTGTTCTGGGTCCAGGTCGCCCACAGCGTCCCGCTCGAGTCCTTGTCGATGACCATCGCCTCGACCCGGTACGTGTGGATCGTGACCGGGAAACCGCTGTCGAGCGTGTAGGACTTCGTCGCCGTGTTGTAGCTGAACCGGTAGAGGCGGGCGGCGTAACCGGAGGTGTTCGTCGACGAGAAGCGGTGCGACGCGACGTAGAGCTTCGTCCCGTCCCACAACACATCGGCCCGCGTCCCGCCGCGGTCGTCGATGCGGACGCCCGTGTCGAGCCAGGAGTTCGTCGCCAGGTCGAGTCGGTGAATGTGGAAGTCGGCGGTATCGGCGTCCCACAGGTTGCCCCACCAGATGCCGTCGTTCCACCAGAGCTTGCTCTGGGGCTTCTCGCCGCTCGACGCACCGCTCGAGCCCGCGTACGACGGCCCAACGATCCCGATGTCGCCGGGCTCGGCCAGAGCGACCGGCGCGGGCAGGAGCGAACCGACGAGGGCAACGAGGCCGATGGCGCCGGCCAGCCTGGGCAGCCGACCATGGCGCCCCGACCGATCGTTCCTGATGTGCATGCGTCGCCCCGTTCCCGGCTTCGGCTGGTTCCGACCGGCCCGCCGGTCAGCGCGGATTCTGCACTCGATCCGCGCCGCCGTCATCACCAATCCGCGTGATCTTCGTCAGGACGGTGCCACGAAGTCCGCGGCGAGCGGGCAGGAGACGCCGGTCGGCTCGCGAGCACGAGGACCTCCGGGAGGGCGACGAGTCGCCCGATCATCGGCTGGCGGGTCGGCCGTGGGCCGCCACCGCGCTACACGTCCCCGATGGCGAGCTCCGCGCCGACGGGGATCCCGACCCGGTCGCGCCTCCGCGTCACCAGGGCGGCCGGCTCGACCTCGTCCCCGACGGGAACGCGATGGCCGCGCCCGAACGACGAGTACACGAATCCCGCTTCGACGAGCGCCTCGGGGTCGAGGGCGTTGCGGCCGTCGACGACGATCCGGCCCCGGACGACCCCCGCAATCTGGGTCCACGGCAGCGTCACAAACTCGGGCCACTCGGTCGTGAGGCCGATGACGTCGGCCTCGGTGACGGCCTCGATCGCGCTGCCGACGACGACCAGCCCGGGAACCATGGCCTTCGCGTTGCGGCGGGCCGTCTCCATGGGATCGAAGGCGACGACCGTCGCTCCGCGCTCGATGAGCATGCTGGCGATCTCGAGCGCGGGAGCGGCCCGCAGATCGTCGGTGTGGGGCTTGAACGTCAGGCCCAGGAGCGCCACGCGCCGGCCTGCCACGCCGCCGACGAGGTCGTCGATCCGCTCGACGAACGTGACCTTCTGGCGCAGGTTGATTCCGTCGACCGCGGCCAGGAGCGGGGTGTCGTGGCCGAGCATCGCGGCCTCCCGGACCGTCATCGTGACCTGATGCGGCAGGCAGGAGCCGCCGAACCCGATCCCGGCCCGGAGGAACGAGCCGCCGATCCGGGGGTCGTGGGCCATGCCCTCGATGACCCGCTCGATCTGCGAACCGTAGAGGTCGCACAGTGCGGCGAGCTCGTTCGCGAACGAGATCTTCGTGGCGAGGAACAGATTGGCGCCGAGCTTCGCGAGGATCGCGTCCATCGCCGAGAGGACGAGGATCGGAGCCTCGACCAAGCCGTAGAACTCGCGGAGGAGCGCGGTGCCCCGGCCGTCGGGATCGGATGCGACGCCGATCACGACCCGGTCCGGCTCGAGGAAGTCCTGGACGGCCGTGCCCTCCTTCGTGAACTCCGGGTTCAGCATGACCGCGATCGGCTCGCGGCCGGCGGCCGCTCGGAGCTCGTCGACGTAGGCCGGCAGCTCCGCGATGAAGTCGGGCGGGCACGTCGAACGCACGACGACCGCGCCGTCGTCGGGGATATGGGGAACGACCTCGGCCAGGCAGGCTCGGATCGTCTTCGTCTCCCAATGCTGGTCGCCGTTCACGGTTCCGACGGCGACGAACGTGAGGCTTGATCGGGCCGCGGCCGAGGGGCCGTCCGCGGTGAACCGCAGCCGGCCGTTCTCAAGGTGGGTCTCGACGAGTTCGCCGAGGGCCGGTTCGTGGAATGGAACGCGCCCGGCCAAGAGGGCCGTCAGGCGCTCCTCGAGTCGCTCGACGCCGGAGACCTCGTGGCCCCACTCGGCCGCGCCCGCGGCCGTGACGAGTCCCACGTAGCCTTGACCGACAACGGATACCTTCACGCTCAACTCCCCCCCACTTCCGATGAGCATCCACGGACGCGGGGCACTACGGTCTTCGGCTTGCCCGGCCGCCGGGAACGAGTGCCAGGGTCGCGTGGTGAAGGAAGATGATCTGAAACGAGTCCGATGTTGAGTACTAACGTCCTGCGCGCTCGGTAGTACCACTGTATGGGCTGGGAGGGGGGCATACAAGGACGATTCGGGCTCTTGGACCTATCGAGAGCCCTGCAAGTCGCGTTCTTCGTTGCCCGGACGCACCGAATCGGGCGGGCGGATGCGCCCCGGGGCGGTGCCGCCTACCATGGGCAGCGCGCCGGAGGAGCGCGCCGGAGGAGCCGTGCCCGGAGTTCCACTTCCCATCCTGGCGGTCGTCGGATCGGCGATCGTCTTCGCCCCGCTGTCCAGCTGGCTGGCGCTCCAGCGGGGCCGGTCGTGGGCTGCCTGGTTCTTCTTCGGGATGGTCCTCGGACCCATCGCGGTCGCCCTGCTCGTGGCGGCACCGCCCGGTCGCTGTCCGGCCTGCGGGACCCGGATGCGGGGCTGGCCACGTGTCTGCCCGGGCTGCGGCCTGGCCTTCACCGCGGACGCCGCGGCCGTCGCCCCTGAGGCACTTGTGGCGGACCGCGGGGCAGGCCCGGATCCGGTGGCCGCAGCCGCGAGCACACCGGCCCCGCTCGTGATCCCCGGCAGGACGGCCCGCAGCGCCCGGCCGGCGGACCCATTGCCCGACACGATTCCTGAGCCGATCCCCCGGCCGGCGCCGTCCCTGGCCTGGTGGCCGCCCGGCGACGACGCGCCCATCACGACATCGGTTCCGGGCGGCGGACCAGGTGACGCGATCCTCGGCAGCGGGATCTTCATGGGTGGAAGCGTGCCGCTCCAGATCGGCAGCCGCTACCTGCTGGCCCGCGTCGGGACCGAGCTCCAGGCGCTCGGGCCGACGCACGTGAGTCCCTCGGCCGTTGCGGCGCGCGTGCGGCTGACCGGAACGGAGACGACAGTCGTCGACGACAGCCTCCTCATCGCGGCGACCAGCGGCGACGGCGGGCCGACGCTCTCGTTCGCGTCCGTGGCGGCTGAACCCGGCGTCGACTTCGCGGAGCGCCTCAGGGTCCGTGGCAGGCGCAAGGCGGCCGCCTCGTGAACGGCACGCGCTGGCGAGACGTGGCCTCGCCCGAATCGATCGCCTCCGTCCTCGTCGGGCTCATCGCGGTGGCGCTCATCGCCACGCAGGCCCTGGCCGGCGTGGGCAGCCCCCCCGCCGCAAATCGGTCGCCGACGCCCGCGGCGCGCCCGAGCGCGTCGCCGACGATGGACCCGAGCGTCCGCAACGCGCTCGCGACGGCCCTGATCGTCAACCAGAGCCTCGCCGGGCGGATCGCGGACCTGCGCGCGGCGATCGAGGTCGAGGCGCCGAACGCTGCCGACATCGCGACGGTCTTGCGGTCGGTGAACGCCGACCTGACGATCGGCCGCGAGGCGGCCGGCCGGCTGCTCCTCGCCGACGAGACGGCGGCCCTCGGCCGCGACCTCGACGCGTTCTACGACGCGGTGGCGGAGCGAACGAACGAGACCCTCGGCACGTCGATCCGCAACACGCAGGCGTACGTCGACGGCGCCGCCGCCGTGATCGACCTGCTGGCGGGGCTGGCTCCCCTCGACGACCGCCTCGCCGACGCGCTCGCGAGGCGGGCCCCGCCCAGCGTCTCGGCCGCGCCGACGACGATCCCCTCGCCGTCGCCACCGCCCCCCTCGCCGTCCCCGACCCCGACGGTTGCGCCGACCCCGACGGTCGCCCCACCGTCGGCATCGGCCGCCCCGGTCGGCCTCGTCCCGAACGGCGGGTTCGAGGACGGTCTCACCGGCTGGCAACTCGTCATGACCGATGGCGCCTCCGCGACGGTCGCCCACGAGCCGGGCGCCGGGCCCGATCGCTCTGCGGCTGCCCGTGTCGACATCGCCACGGGCAGTGCGGCGCGTTCCGGCGTCTCGCTCATCAGCTCGAGCCTGCCGATGGACCAGGGCGTCACCTACGTCGTGGAGGTGGCCGTCCGGGCTGCCTCGGCCCGCGAGCTGCGGGTCCGGCTCATCGACGGCAACGGCCAGACGACGACCGCGCGGGTGTTCCAGGTGACGACGGCGTGGCAGGTCGTCCGGTTCGACGCGAAGCAGCTCTTGGGCGATCCGGACGTCCGGGTCGGGCTCGACCTCGGCCGTTCGGATGCGACCGTGTGGTTCGATCAGGTCGTCGTCCGGCAGGCGGGGACGCCGTAGGCCGCGTTCGAGCCGCGCCTCGACGGCGCGCGACCGGCGATCGCTACGGCACCCGGCTGAGCCGGACGTCGTCGAAAAGCACGCCGCCGCCGGTCGATGACGCGACGCAGATCTCCGAGACCTGGGTCGCCTCGGCCTCCCGGAAGGGCACGCCGTCGACCTTCAGCAGCTCCGTGCCGTCGTCGGCCGCGAGCCGCCAGTCGTACGTCCCGGACTGGAGGTGGACGGCAAGCGTCGAGCGGTACCAGGCCCCGAGGCGGGTGGGGACGGCCGTCCGGACCCTGGTGGCGCCGGAGTAGTAGACGAACGTCCCGCCCTGGCCGAAGCGGACCGACGCCGCCTCGGCCCCTCCGTCGCGCAGGCTCGTGATGACCGCGTCGGCCGCGTCGATGGCGTCGACATTGATCCGCACGTCGGCAGTGAGGACTCCCGAGGCGGCGGGGGCGAAGTCCTTGCAGGCCCGGATCGGATCGGCGCCGGTCGCGACGAGCTGCGCGCTGCGGTTCCCATCGGGCGCGTCGGCGACGACCACGAGGGTGCCGACGGCGTCGGCCGGCCGGATCCTCCAGCCGTTCCCGATCGGCCCGTTCAGCGGCCACGGCTCGAAGTCGTCGGTGAAGACCGGCATCGCGCCCTCCGGCGACGGCGCAGGGGTCGGGCTGGCGGACCGGCCGGGGCCCGCGCTGGCGGAGGGGGTCGGGAGGTCCGAGCGGTCCGGGGGCCCGATGACGGCGTGCCAGTAGACGCCGGTCTCCTCGTCGAGGCCCTGCACGACGAACCCGGACTGGAGATCGACCGGCTGCTTGGTCGAGGACAGGTAGGCGATGTCGGGGAGTGTGCTGTCTCCGATCAGGGTGAATCCCCGGCCGGCCGGGAACTCGAGGCGATCGACCGCGCTGCGCTTCAGGTGAACCGATCCGCCATGCCGGGGCGACGACGCGAGGACGTAGGCCTCGGCCGCCCCGGGATCGACGACGGTGAAGGGCAGTCCCAGTCGGTCACCGACGCGGGCCACGAGCGCCTGGCGCCAGGCGCCGGCCGAATCCCGGACGAGCAGGACGATCGCCGGGTCGCCGCCATCGGCGGAGGGGTCGTCGGCGACGGCGGTCTCGACGGTGACGAACACGGCGCCGGCACCGTCTGTTGCGAGCCCGAGCGGCTCGTCGGCCAGCGGCAGGTCGTCGAAGAGGACCTCCGCCGGCGACCATCGCTCCGGCCCGTCGCGGTCGGCGCGGCTCGCGGCGTGGATCGAGCGCGTCGGGGTGTCGCTCCAGACCAGCAACACGCCCGAATCGCCGTCGGCGACGATGCCGGCGACGTCGCGATCGCCCACCGGCGTCGCCCCGTCCACCGGTTCCGGCGGCGTCCAGACGGCATCGTCGTCGATCGAGTGCGCGACGAACACGCCGCCTTCCTGGACGAACGCGGCCCACAGCCGACCCGCTCCGTCGCGCGCCAGCGACACGGCCGTGACCCCCCGCTCCGTGATGGGCACCGGGAAGTTGGGGTCGAGCAGGTAGCGACCGGTCGGGTCGCGGCTGAATCGGAGGAGCCGGACGCCGTCGTGCGTGGAGCGCCCCGGCACACCGCTGGCGACGTACAGCCGGTCGCCCGACCAGAGGACGTCGACCATCGCGCCCGGCCGCTCGTCGAGCCGGACGCCGGTGTCGACCCAGGCCGAACCCTCCTCGTTCAGCGCGAAGATCCGCGTCTCGCGGGTGACCGGCTCGATCATTGCGGCCCACCAGCCACCGTCGACCGTCCAGAGGCGCGACTGGAGCGGTCGGCCGGGCGGTTCGACCGGCGGGCCCGGCAGGAGCGTCACCGTCCGATACGCCCGGACGGTGGCGTCCCCGGGCGCCGGGGTCGAGGGGCGGTCGCTGCCGGGCGTGGCGGGCGAGGGACTCGGCGTCGGGCCGGGCCGGGCGGCAACGGAGATCGCGACGGCGGCGCCCAGAATGACCGCCGCGGCGATGAGGACGATGGCGATCCGGCGCCGAGCTTCGGTCATCGCGGCGTGGTCCCTATCATCGACCCGTGGCAAACGTGGCGATCGCGGCCCTCATCGTCCTTTCGATCGGTGGCGTCGTCCTCGTCGTCCTCCAGATCGCACCGGGCCTGCCGCGGCGACGCATGCGGGCGCTCATCGGCCTCGTGCCCGGCGTCGTCGGGGCGTTCGTCGTCGCGGCGCTCATGGCCGACATCGTGCCGGACGGCTTCGAGTCGATCGCCCTGCCGTGGGTGATCGTCGCGGGGTCGATCGGGATCGTGATCCTCATCGTCATGAACCTGCGGGAGCATTGAGGGTCGAGAGCGTCACGAGGTCGTCGACGGCGACCGTCCGACGGCCGCCCACCGGTTCGGCCTCGATCGAGATCTCGTGCACGGCGGACGCCCGCCAGGAAACCGTGAACAGCACCTGACGGGCGACGAATCGCGCCGATCGGAGGTCGACGACGTCCGCCCGCGTGCCGTCCACGCTGACGATCATGCGGCCCCGGGTGGGGCCGGTGGGGCCCACGATCGCGATTGCCTGGGTGGTCCCCCGCCAGGTGAGCGTCGCGCCGTTGCCGTCCGTGGACAGCGCGGAACCACCCGAATACGCCCCGAACGCGACGCGTTCCCACGGCCCGTCGACCTGAACGGTCCGGCTCGTGACTTCGATCCGGCTGGCCGCGACGTCGCCGACCGTCGCCCACGGGCCGGGCGCTCCAGGGCCGGCGACTCGGACGCGATAGGCGTGGACCGCTCCAGTGGGGAGCGAGTCGGCTGCCGCATTCCCACTGGGCGCGATCGCGATCGGCGCCCAGTCGCCGCCATCGACCGCGCGCTGCAGCTCGACGCTCGCGTCGGCCGCGGTCGGCGGGTCCCAGCGAACTGCGACCTCGATGCCGGCGGCCAGCGGCGACCCGAGCCGGACCGCGAGGCCGGTGATGGGCGCACCGGCCCCTGCGGGCGACCGCTGCGGCGAGGACGTGGCCCCCGGGGTCGCCGGGACATCGGACGCGAGGGTGGCGCCGGGGCTCGGCGACGCCCCGACGGCCCCGGTCTCCTCGATGGGAATGCCGTTCGTCAGGGTCGTCCAGGCGATCGCGGAGTGGCCGAAATTCCCATACGGACGCCGGTCGAGCATGATCGGGACCCAGCGGCTGTCCCGCCATCGGGCGTAGGCGAGCTCCCACATCGGCCCGACGGCGGGGGTCCGCGGGCGGGGATGGTCCGGCCAGTCCTCGGGCCGGTGCCAGTAGTCGGCCAGGTAGTCGACCGCGCTCCGTAGCGAACCGCCCCCGGCCCCGACGTAAGTCCACAGGTCGATGCCACGCCGCTCGGCGATCCGGGCGACGGCGAGCTTGTACTGGAGGGCCTCCTGGGTGTACAGGATGCCGGCCGATCCGCGCCGCGTCTCCTCCGGAATCCGGCCGTCCGGTTCGATCAGGTCGATCAGCGCCCGCCACTTCTCGATGGCCCGCTCGAACTCGGGCTGGTTGCCGGCGTAGTCGGCCGCGACCACCCGCAGGAACGTCCCCGCGTCACCCCAGTTGTTGATGCGCTCGGAGGCGGCGGGCAGGAGGACCTCCCCCATCCAGCGGCGAAGGTCGGCCGCGTCCTGCCCGGTCCACGACTCGGAGTCCTCGATGAGGTCGGCCCCGAAGGCGAACCCGGCGCCGGCCCGCCCGAGAATGAGCGAGGTGTGGCAGCCGCCGTGGTCGTGGCAGGTATCGGCCGTCGTCGTGGCGGTGTCGACCCAGGCCCGGATCGTGCGCCTGGACGCTGCGGCGTACCGCTCCTCGCCGCTGAGCACGTAGGCGAGGCCGAGGCCGTACGCACGGCGGGCGTCGTCCACGAACGCGTTGTCGGTGCCGACGACGATGATCGGCTGGGTGGGCTCGGGGTCGTCGTCGAGAGCCCCGTCCGCCCACCCGAGGAGGTCGGCGACCGCCGACGCGTACGGCTCCTCGCCCGCCTCGGCCAGCTCGTCGCGCTCCCGCAGCTCGTCGACGCTCACGAGGTAGCCCCGGGAGCCCACCGCCGGCGCGGACGCCGGGATCGCTGGTGAGCCGTCTCCGGGCGTGACCGCCCGTCCGTCGGGCAGGTTGGCGATCGCGACGAGGATGCCGACGGCGACCGCGGCGATCGGGGTCAGGAGGATCGCCCGGCGGACGGGGTCCGATGGCCGCGGGACGGCCGGACGAGCGATCGTCGAGCCCTCGACGGGCTGGTCGGAGCCGCCGGGAGTCGGTGGGAGACGTCCTTCGTCGCGCTCCGTGGCCATGGCACCTCGTGGGGTCGGGGCGAAGGGCCGTGATTGTAGCCCGCGTCGCGACGCCGCTCGAGAAACGCGGGAAGGGCGGCCCGTCGGCCGCCCTTCCGTTCGGGCGTGAGCGGTGCTCGCGCCGCCTAGAACACGCGATAGGCGACCTCTGCCGGGGCCAGGAGGAGATCCTTGAGCTCCTGGTCGACCTTGAGCAACGAGATGTGAGCCCCGGCCATCTCCAGCGACGTGCAGTACTCGCCGACGTAGCTTCGGAAGACCGTGATGCCCTTCTCGGCGAGCTTCTTGTGGGCGATCCCGTAGAGCAGGTAGAGCTCGCTGATCGGCGTGCCGCCGAGCCCGTTGACCATCAGCGCGACCTCGTCGCCGCTGCTGAACGGCAGGTCGGGCACGATCGCGTCGAGCAGGATGTCGACGATCTCGTTCGCCGGGCGCATCTTGGCCCGTTCGCGGCCCGGCTCTCCGTGGATGCCGATGCCGATCTCCATCTCGTCCTCGCCGATCTCGAAGAGCGGCGTGCCCCGGACCGGCGGCGTGCACGAGCTCAGCGCGATGCCCATCGTCCGGACGTTGGCGATGACCTTCTCACCGACCGCGACGCAGTCCTCGAGCGTTCCGCCCTTGTCCGCCTTCGCGGCGGCGGCCTTGATCACGAAGAAGTTGCCGGCGACGCCGCGCCGGCCCACCGTCCAGGTGGAGTCCTTCACTGCGACGTCGTCGTTGACGAGCAGGTAGCCGATCTTCTGGCCCTCGGCCTCCTGCAGCTCCTTGGCCATCTCCCAGGCGGTCCGGTCGCCGGTGTAGTTGTTGACGATGTAGAGCACGCCGGCCGGCGTGTCCATGAGCTTCGAGGTCTCGGTGACGAACTCGACCGGCGGGCCGGCGAAGACGTCGCCCGGACAGGCGGCGTCGAGCATCCCGGGCCCGACGATCATCGTGTGCGCCGGCTCATGGCCCGAGCCCGAGCCCTGGATGATCGACACGCGGTCCGGCTTGGGCATGTCGGCGCGATAGATCAGGTTGTACTTGGGCTCGTACTTGAGCGCACCGTCGCTCGCGAGGGCGATCCCCTCGAGGAACTCCGGGACGAACTGCTTGGGATCGTTGACGAACTTCTTCACCCGTTCACCCTCCTGTTCCGTACTTTTCGCGCCAAGCGGCGCTGATCGCCTGGAAGATCACGCCGACGGCCGTGGCCCCGGCGTCGACCGACCCGATGCTTCGCTCGCCCGTGTAGGCCGCGCGGCCTCGCTTGGCGATCATCGATTTGGTGTCCTCCGCGGCCCGGACCGCGACATCGGCGGCACGCTGGACGGCGGCGACGCCGCGGTCTGCGGCCGTGGCCGGGTCCCCGAGGCTGGCCTCGAGGCTGTCGACGGCCGGGACGAGCGCGTCGAGCAGCGTCTTGTCGCCGAGGTCCGATTGCCCGCGTTGCTTGATGCCCTCGATGGACGCCCGCAGCATCGCGATGACATCGGCGCCGTCGAGCTCGGTCCTGTCCCCGGCGGTGATGCCCGCCCGCAGGAATGCCGTCCCCCAGATCGGGCCGCTGACGCCGCCGACCTTGCCCGAGATCACGAGCCCGATCTTCTTGAGGATCGCGCCAACGCTCGAGCGATCGAACGTGTCGTAGTCGCTGTCGACGACCTCGAAGCCGTTGCGAAGCGAGAAGCCGAAGTCGCCGTCTCCGACGATCGAGTCGAGTTGAGCGAAGTACTCCGCGTTCTCGACGATCGTCTTGGCCATCGTCTTGATGACGAGGTCGACATCGTCGAGCGCCGGTTGTGCCATGGAAACCTCCTCGAGGGACCGCCGTGGTCGTGGAGGCAGGTCAGGGCGCGAGGCAGCGCTCCAGATCGGCCAGGGTGATGTAATCGGCGGGTCGGGCGGAGCTCCGGTTCGCGATGACACGCGTCCGTTCGCCACCCGGATCGCCGAGCGATGTCACGACGAGAATCGCTTCGCTGTTGTCCTCCTCCTCCGTGTAGCCGTTGACGGTCATCACGCAACGCAGCCCCGCGCCGTGAGCGGCCAGCAGGCCGTTGCGCGAGTCCTCGACGACGAGGGTTTCCCCGGCGGTGACGCCGAGCCGCTGCAGCGCGAGCACGTAGATGTCCGGAGCCGGCTTCTTCTTCGGGACGACGTCGCCGGCGAGGACGACGTCGAAGCGGGCGGCGCGCTCGGGGCCGACCGCCTGCTCGAGGATCGCCCGGACGGACGGCTCGGCCGAGGTCGAGGCGACCGCCAGCTTCCAGCCGGCGTCCTGGGCCTCGCCGATGATCCGGCGGATGCCCGGGCGCGTCGGCAGCCGGCCGGCGGCGACCATCTCCGTATAGATCTCGGTCTTTCGCCGGTGCCACTTCGCGAGCTCGGCCGCCTGGCCCTCGGGATCCTCCGGCAGGCCGTTGGCCCGGACGAACTCCGGGGTGAGCTCGCTCGCCATCCGCTCCTTGCCGCCGGCGATCTGGAGCTTTCGCCCGTACTCCTCCTCGGACCACTCGACGGGCAGGCCGAACTCGCGGAACGTCTGGTTGAACGCCGGCCGGTGCCCGTCCCGCTCGGTGTCGGCGAGCACGCCGTCACAGTCGAAGATCAGCGCCGTCACCAGGCCTTGCCGTCGCTTCCGAAGAGCCGGATGTGGTCCTTCGCCATGTCCACGACTGCCGCTCGCTGGGCGGCGAAGAGCTTTGGCGGGTCGTACTCGCGCGGGTGCTCGGTCATGTAGTCGTAGCCCGACTGCATGAACCGGATCTTGAGGGCCGTCGAGATGTTGACCTTGGCGCAGCCGCGAGCGATGAGGTCGCTGAACTGGTCGGGCGTCATGCCGGTCCCGCCATGGAGCGCGACGGGGACTCCGGTCGCCTCGACGATGTCGGTGACGCGCTGGTTGTCGAGCTTCGGGGCCGCCTTGTACATCCCGTGGGCGTTGCCGATGGCCGGGGCGTAGACGTCGACGCCGGTCGTCTGGATGAAGTCGACGGCCGTCGCGAGCGCCTGCTCGTTCTCGCGCTCGTCCTCGGCCATGTCCTCGACGCGCTTGAACGGCTCGATCTCGCCCTCGACGAGCGCCCCGTAGCGGCGCGCCTCCTCGACGACCTCGACGGTCTGCTGCTTGTTGTCCTCGACGCTGAGCTTCGAGCCGTCAAACAGCACCGAGTTCCAGCCCTTGGCAAGACAGAGCGCGATCACCTCGCGATCCGGGCAGTGGTCGAGGTGGAGCGCGACCGGCACGCTCAGCCGGTCGGTCATCGCCGTCCACATGCCGAAGAGGACGTCGGCGCCGATCGAGGTCACCGTCTTGACGGACGTCTGGACGATGAGCGGCGCTCGCAGCTCCTCTGCGGCCGCGAGGACCGCCTCCATCGTCAGGTCGTTGACGACGTTGATCGCGGCCACCCCGTAGCGGGCCTCGAAGGCCCGCGTGACGATCTCCTGGGTCGGGACGACTGGCATCACGCACCTCCCGCCGGGGACGCGATCGGGCGCTCGGTTCCGGCTGCTCTGCTGGGGTTCGCGCCGGCGTCGCCGGCAAGTTCGAGGACCGCTCGGGCATTGCCCTCGTCGACGATCAGGACATCGACGATCCCACCCCGAAGGGCGCCGAGGATGGCAAGGGTCTTCTCCGGCTCGCTGGCGACCGCCACCACGGTGCCGATGCGTCGCAGATCGGCGATCGACAGGGCGACGACACGGTCGCCGTGCGGGGCCGCGATGGGGCTGCCAGTGACGTCGACGTAGCTGCCAAGGACGTCGCCGACCGCACCCTGATCGCGCAGACGGGCGATCTCGTCGAGCGACAGGCACCCGGTCCGGACCATCGTGCAGCCGTCGTCGGTGCCGCCGATCCCGATGAGCGCGACGTTCGCCCGGGCCGCGATGGCAAGGGTGGCCGACACGGCCTCCTGCTCGAGCAGTCGATCGCGGACCTCCGCGCTCTCGACGTAGGCGGGGGCGTAGAGGCTCTCCGCGCGCCCGCCGCACTTCTCGGCGAGGGCGCGGCAGATCTCGTTGGGATTCGTCGGCGTGTCGATGCGCGGCGATCCGCCCATCGCGCTGACGAACACGGCGTCGAGGGCGCCGGGAGGGCGGAAGAAGCGCGGACCCTCGCCCGTGTCCCGGCCGTGGCCCACCGCGACGACGTCGCCGCTGCGGAGGCGTCGCTCGAGGTACTTGGCGGCGCTGCGGGCGACGGCGGCGCGCTGCGCCTCGGGGTCCGGGCGGAACGGGCTGACGATGGCGTCCGCCAGGCCGAAGACCGCCTTCAACTGCGACTCGAGCTCGAGATTGAGACCGGGCGGCCCTTCGATGTGGATCTCCACGACGCCCGACGCCCGAGCCCGCTCGAGGAGGCGCTGGACCTTGGGTCGCGACATCCCGAACTCCCGGCCGATCTCCTCCTGGGTTCGGCCGTCGACGTAGGACCTGTGAGCGATCCGGGCGAGCAGCTCCCGCTCGTCCCAGCCGGTCTCTTCAGTCACGCTC
>DASTVH010000093.1:0-28548 GCA_035759195.1 Candidatus Limnocylindrales bacterium | reverse complement strand
GGCCGGGCGCAGGGCACGAAGGCCCCGCGAGCGGCAAGCCGGCCGCCGGGCAGGCCGCGTCGTCTCGGCGCCCGGCGCCGGGCGTCCGGCGCCGACGACGAGCCCGCGCTGACCGCCTGAGCCCGTACGGGCGCGGCGGTTTCGAACAACTGTTCCGCCGCACCGGCACCGGACGTACTCCTGACGTCGCCGTTCGAAAGGCACGGCCACGCACGATCCGGCAGGAAGTCCCGAGCACGGACTGGTACGAACGTACCACTCGGTTTAGCTGCGAGTACCACGCGGGACGACTGGACGCGGACGGCCCCGGACCGTCATGCTCGACCCTGAACGTGACACCACCGACCGCTGGGACGCGCACCGGGGACGCGGAGGATCGCAGGATCCGCCGGTCGTGGCTCCTCTTCGCCGGCGCCTTCATCGTCCTGGGCGTGCTGGCCGTGTTCCGGGTCGTGTTCGATCCCGACCGTTCGATGAACTGGGTCTTCGCGGGGCTCATCGTCGTCGTCGGCTTCGCCGCGGTCCGGAATCGGTTCGCGGTCCGGGCCCTCGAGGCCGGTCGCCGCGCCGAGGCCGAAAGCTTCGCCCGGATCCTCCAGGGCCTGTCGCGGTCGGTCTCGCCCGACGCGATCATGAACGCGATCGTCGAGGAGATCGGGACCGGCACCGGCGCGGATCACATCGTCGTCGTCCGCCGGCGACCCGAGGCCCGCGTCCTGGAGGCGACGCTCGTCAACGCCCGGACGGCCGGGCCGCCGTCGTCGACGCTCTTCCCCATCTCCGACCTCGAGGACCCGCCCGACGTCACCCGCGTCCGTCGCGACCCTGTCGCGATCGCGATCGGTCCGGGTACGGAGCCGGCACTCGTCGCCCTCGCCGGCCCGGGCGGCAGGGCAGGGTCGGCGCGCCGTGCCTCCCGCGACCGGCGGATCGCGGACCGGGGCATGGCGGCCGCCCGGCGCCCGGCCGGGACGGGGACCGCCGCCGGCGCGGCCGCCGCGGTCGACGCGCTGCTGGCCCGGCGACCGACCGATCCGGCCCTCGTCGTGGCGGAGCGCATCGCGACGCGGACCCGAAGCGTCTACGGCCTCAAGCACACCCTGACGGCGCCGCTCACCGCCGACGGCGCGACGATCGGGGCGATCGTGGCCTCCCGCCGGACGGCCGAACCCTGGCCGGCCTCGGCCCAGCGGATCCTCGCCGGTGCGGCGGCGGAGGCGTCGGCCGCCCTGTCCCGGGCCTACTCCCATCGCGCCGCCGAGGCCCGGGCCTCGACCGACGCCCTCACCGGTCTGCCGAACCGCCGCTACTTCGACGAGTTCTGTGCGCTGCTAGCGCGTCGCAGGCGCTCGGAGGACACGATTGGCGTGCTCATGGTCGACATCGACCGGTTCAAGGGCCTCAACGACACCCACGGGCACGCCGTCGGCGACGAGGTCCTGCGGGCGGTCGCCGGCGCGATCGCCCGGGCGGTCCGCGAGGACGACGTCCCGACCCGCTTCGGCGGCGAGGAGTTCGCGGTCATCCTGCGCAACCCGCGCCCGGACGAGGCGGTCGACGTCGGCGAACGAATCCGCCAGTCGGTGGCCGGGCTCGACCTGAGCCGGTTCGGCGTGGCCGGCGCGAGCGTGTCGGTCGGCGTGGCGGTCGCCGAATCGCCCGGCCGTCCGATCGACGAGATCGTCGCCGATGCGGATCGCGCCCTCTACGAGGCGAAGCGCGCCGGCCGCGATCGCGTCGTCGCCGCCGCCTGACCTCGGGTTGGCTCCGACGCGGAGCCGGTACCATCGGCCGCGATGCCCGACGAGCCCGCCGCCGACACGCTCCCCGCGGACAGCGCTCCGACGGACGCCCCGCGGGATTCCGGGGTCGGACCGGCTGCGGACGTGCCGCCCGCTCACGACGCCGATCCCGACGACGGCGCCGACGGGATCGAGCTCACGAACGGCGACCTGGCGCGGATCTTCCACGAGATCGGCGACATGCTCGAGGTCAAGGGCGAGCTCGTCTTCAAGACCGTCGCCTACCATCGCGCCGCCGATGCGATCGGGCGGAGCCCCGTCGACCTCGTCGCGGCCTACCGATCCGGCAACGTGCCGAAGGTCCCGGGCGTGGGCCAGGCGATCAGCGACAAGATCGCGGAGCTCGTCACGACCGGTCGGATGCGGTTCCACGAGAAGCTCCGGGACGAGGTCCCACCGAGCCTCGTCGGGCTGCTGCGGATCCCAGGCCTCGGCCCCAAGTCGGTGCGGCTCATCTACGAGGAACTGGGGATCGAGACGATCGAGGACCTCCGCCGCGCCGCCGAGGCCGGCACGCTCCGGACGCTGAAAGGCATGTCGGCGCGGACGGAGGGCCTGATCCTCAAGGGGATCGCCGATCTCGAGACGCGCCCGTCGCGGCTCCTGATCCACCGGGCCGAGGAGCTCGTCACGGGCCTCGTCGCGGCGATCGAGGCGATGCCCGGCGTCCACCGGGTCGTGCCGGCCGGCTCCTACCGCCGACGACGCGAGACGATCGGCGACCTCGACCTCCTTGCCGAGACCGACGACCCAGCGGCCGTGATGGAGCGCTTCACCGGTCTCGGGGCAGTCGAGTCCGTCGTCAACCAGGGCGGCCACAAGGCGGCCGTCCGGCTGCTGCGGGGGCCGCAGGTCGATCTCATGCTCATGCCGCCCCGGGAGGCCGGGACGTACCTCGTCCACTTCACCGGGTCCAAGGAGCACAACGTCCGGCTCCGGGCGATCGCTCGCGACCGCGGCTGGAGCCTGTCCGAAAAGGGCTTCCTCCGGATCGGCGATGACGGCGAGCCGCTGACGGGACAGGAAGCGGAGCTCCGGACGTTTCCCGCCGAGGAGGACGTCTACGCGTTCCTCGGCCTGGCCTACGTCGAACCGGAGCTCCGCGAAGACGCCGGCGAGATCGAGGCGGCCCGGGACGGCAGCCTGCCGGCGCTCATCGGCCAGGCCGACCTTCGCGGCGACTGCCACACCCACTCGGAGTGGAGCGACGGGGCCCAGTCGATCGAGACGATGGCCGAGGCCTGCCGCCGGCTGGGCTACGCCTACCAGGTCCTGACGGACCACTCGATGTCGCTCGCGATCGCCCGGGGCCTCGCCCCCGATCGGGTCGAGGAACAGCGGGCGATCATCGCCGCGCTGAACGCCCGCTTCGAGCGCGAGGAGCGCGAGGGCAGCGCACCGCCCGAGACGCCGCCCGAGGGCTTCCGCCTGCTCCACGGCTGCGAGCTCGAGGTGCGAGCCGACGGCGCGCTCGACTACCCCGACGAGCTCCTGGCCCGCTTCGACGTCGTCGTCGCCTCGGTCCACGTGTCCCGCCGCCAGCCGCGCGAGGAGCTGACGCGCCGGACGCTCAACGCGATCCGCAGCCCGCACGTCGACATCGTCGCCCACCCGTCGGGGCGGATGATCCAGAGCCGCGACGATCTCGACCTCGACTGGGAGGTGGTGTACACGGAGGCGGCCCGGACCGGCACGGCGCTCGAGATGAACGGCTCGCCGCATCGGCTCGACCTGTCGGCCGATCGGGCCCGGCGAGCGGTGGCCGCCGGCTGCATCCTGACGATCGACTCGGATGCACACCACACCCGCGAGCTGGACTACGTCCGCTGGGGAACGATGCAGGCCCGGCGGGCCTGGGTCGAGCCGTCGGCGGTCCTGAACGCGCGGTCCCGCGCCGACCTGCTGGCATGGGTCGCCGGCAAGCCTGCGCGTACCGGCGCCTGAACCGACTACGATCGCGTCCGTGCAACCTTCGGCGGCTCTCGAGATCCCGGCGGCGCGACGCGATCTGGCCCTCCTCGTCGTCGCGATCGTCGGGCTGGCCCGCCTGCTCGACGGTCCGCTCGCGTGGGTCGTCGCCGGCCTCCTGCTCGCGGCGACGATGCTCGCCTCGCTCGAGATCCTCGGCCGCCTCGATGGGCCGGGCACCGAGGGCGGCGTCCCGATCGAGTCGCTGATCCTGCCGTCGGTCGCCGCGATCGGCTGCCTCGGTGCGATCGATCTCGTGCCGGTCGGAATCCTGCTGGTCCCGGCGCTGGCCGCGACGGCGTTCCTCGTGGACCGGGCGCTCATCCTCGAGGAGCGGATTCTCGTCAGCGAACGCGGGCTGACCCCGGAGGACCGCTCGGCGGTCCTCGTCGCGACGCTCCTCATCGGCTTCGTGGCCTTCGTCGGGGCGGGGACGCAGGCGCCGGGCGGGCTGGTCGGGGGCGCAGGCTCGCCGACGGTGCCGCTGTCGGGTGCCGACCTCGCCGTCATCGCCCTCGCCGACGCGGTCGTGGCCGGGCTGCTCGGCTACCGGGCGGCGGCGCTGCGGGTCGTGACGTTCCGCGACGCGCTCTGGTCGGCGGCGACCTACGCCCTGGCGATCGCGATCGGGGCGGCGGCCCTGCGGGCGATGGCGATCCCGCGCCTCATCGGCCCGGCCCTGCTCACGCTCGCGTTCTACCTCTGGGACGCGTTCCACGGGACGGCGCCTTCGCGGCGGCGCGACCCGCAATGGATCTGGCAGACACTCGTCCTCGCCCTGATCGGCGTCCTCGTCGTCGGCTGGAACCTGCTGATCCGCAACTGAGCGACCTCCGGGGGGCGGCCGCTCGGGCCACGTGGCCCGCTGCGTTCGTTTGACGGAGCGCCGTGGCGGTGCTAGAAAGCCTTGCCCCCTCCGGGCGGTTCGGATCGCCGTGCCCGGTCGGGATCGATCGCTCATCCCGAAAGGACGACCTCCTCGTGACCTTCCCCGAAGTCGAATCCCAGCCATCGAGCGCGGCCAGCCAGACCCGTCTCAAGCGGCAGCTCGCGGACCAGGCGATCGCCCAGGCGACGGCCGCCCAGTGGGCCGACGCCGCCGAGTCGAACCGCCGCCTGCTCGAGCTCGGCCCCGACGCGGAGGCCGAGAACCGCCTCGCCAAGGCCCTCTGGGAGCTCGGCGAGCTGGGCGAGGCGCGGGAGCACTACCAGACCGCGCTCGCGCTCGACCCGACGAACCGCATCGCCGAGCGCAACATCGACCGGCTCCGGGTGCTTCTCGTCGATGCAGGCGAGAAGACCGTCCCGGCCCAGGAGGGCAGCAAGGCGCCGGTTTCGATCTTCGTCGAGGAGACCGGCAAGACCGGATTCGCGTTCCTGACCGACCTGCCCAACCCGCGCAAGCTCGCCCAGATCAATCCCGGCGACGCGGTCGAGCTGACGCCCGAGGGCAGCCGGCTCATCGCGACGAGCAACGGAATCCGGATCGGCGTCGTCGAGCCGCGCGTCGCGGCCCGGCTCCTCAAGCTCATCGCCGACGGCAACAAGTACGCCGCGGGCGTCACCTCGCTCGGTGACAAGGACGTCCGGATCATCATCCGCGAGATCTACCAGGACCCCCGCAACTACGGGAAGGTCAGCTTCCCGACGGCGGCGAAGTCGACCGACCTCCGGCCCTACACGAAGGGCACGCTCGTCCGCGAGGAGATGGAGCTCGAGGAGGACCTCGAGGACGACGAGGAGGACGAGGAGATCGAGGACCTCGATCGGGTCCTGCCCCCGGAGTCCACGACCGACGAGGCCTTCGAAGAGGAGCCTGACGAGCTCGACGAGCCCTAGGCCGGACGGTCGCCGTCCGCCGGCGCGCCGGCGGCCGAAAGGATCGAGGCCGGCAGGGCCGCGATGGTCTGTGCCGCTCCGGTGAGAACGTCGGCCGCGGAGCGACCGTCCGCCGGTGCCGGCCGGATCTGATTCGGAGCGAGGCCGAAGACCGCTTCCTCGAGCCGGCCGTAGGCTTCGAACACGAGCCGGACCAGGCGCTCCACCTCGGTCGGCTGGCGGTCGAGCATGGCGAGCGTCTTCTCGACCTGGATCGTGTGCTCGCGGATGTGCGACGCCCAGCGCCCGATCCGGAAGCCGACCGTGACCAGGCCGCCCGACCAGCGGGCCGGGACCTCCAGGTCGTCGTCGGACAGGCCGCCGAGTCGGGACATCGCCAGGTCGAGGAGGTCGTCGAGGCGGCGTCGGACGTCCGCCAGCGAGCCGGCCGCCTCTTCGAGCTCCTCGGGCAGGTCGTCGCCGAGCGCCTCCGGGATCCGGGCGTCGGGACTCGGTGCCTGGGTCAGGAACCAGGCCGTGAAGCGGCCGTAGCTGCGCTGCGCGCTGAACATGTGGCCGAGCGTTTGGCGGATCGTCCACTCGCCGCCGCCGGGTTCGCGGTCGAGATCCTCGTCCGCGAGCGGCAGGAGCAGGCCGTGGAGCGACCAGCGCGCGACCGTCGCCGCCGACCCGCGACGGACGCCGGCCGGTCGCCGCACGCCGGTCGCGGCGATCGCCCGAAGTGCGTCCGCACGCGCCAGCTCGAGCGCCTCGAAGATGCGGTAGAAGCCGTACCGGACATCGACTTCGGTGTCGGGATCGGCGCCCGGCCAGTCCCATTCCGCCTCGAGTCGATTGTCCGGGACCCGGACCAGGGCCCGGCCGGCCGCCTCGAGCACACGGCGGAGCTCCGCCACCTCCGAAAGGGACTCGATCGTGGGCCCGGGCGTCCAGGCGACGGTCAACGGATCGACGACGGTGCCGATCCCGGAATCGCGAACGTTCATCGAGTCAGGGTACCCTTCCGCGCATGGCGGGTCGCGCGTCCCTCGTCCGGGCCGAGCCCGGCTTCTCGCTCCCGTTCTTCGATCGGCTGGCCCCGGCGCCACCGCCGGCGCTCGTCCATGCGCGGATCGAGACGCACACCGCACCCGGCGACATCGTCCTCGACCTCCACGGCCGGGGCGGCTGGGTCGCCCACGCCGCGCTCGAGCGCCAGCGTCGTGCCGTCAGCCTCGAATCGAGCCCGCTGACCCGACTGCTCGCCGAGCTCGTCCTGCGTCCGCCGGACCTGCGCCATCTCGACGCCGCCTTCCAGGCGATGGCCGCCTCACCGCGGCGCCAGTCGAGCCTGAAGAACGCGGTCGGCGAGCTTTACGCGACGCGTTGCCCCACCTGCGAGCGGGCGCTCGTTGCCGACGAGGTGATCTGGGGCGCCGCACCGGCCGAGGGGGGCGAGCCGGACCCGGCCGCCGCCCGCAAGCACTACCGCTGTCCGATCTGCCGTGGCCAGCGAGGCGGCGGCGACCAGCGGACCGCGCCGCTCGACGCAGCCGACCACGCCCGGGCCCGCGAGGTCCCCGAGGATGCGGAGATCGCCCGGGCCCGGCTGCGCGACCGCTTCCCGGTCGTCGATTCGGGCGACGCGCTCGTGGACGGCCTGCTCGACCTCCACACGCCCCGCCAGCTCGTCGGGCTCGAGGCGATCCTCGAGCGGATCGAGGGCGATCTGCGGGCGGCCCCCGTCGAGGCGGCCCTGCGGCTCGGATTCCTTCACGCGCTGTTGCCGGCCAGCCGGCTCAACGGCTACCCCGGCCGCATCGGCTCGCTCCGGATCCAGGCCGGCAAGGTCCGGCCGCCGGGCGCGGGCCAGTGGCGCGAGCGCAATCCCTGGCTCGCGTTCGAGGACGGCATCCGCCTCGTCCGCGGCTTCATCCAGCGGCTCGAGGGCGGCTCGTACGGTTCGGTCCAGGCCCGCCTCGGGACCGACCTGCGGAGCCTCGCCGACGGGACGGCGACTGCGGTCCTCGGCGTGGCCGGGCCCTCCGCGGTCCGGACGCTCGGAATCGACGGCTCGGCGATCGTCCCGCCGGGCGCCGGCCCGGCCGGGCGCGCTCGGATCCGGCTCGTTCTCGGCCAGCCGCCGGTCCGCCCGAACCAGGAGCGGCTCTCGCTCGCGTACTGGGCGACCGCCTGGACGCTCGGCCGGGAGGCCGCCGCGATCCTGCCGATCGAGGCTCTCTCGGGCAGCGCGATCCGCGCCCCGTGGGGCTGGCAAGCTGCGGCGCTCGGGCGCTCGCTCGCGGCCGTCGAGCCGGCGATCGCCCGGGACGGCCGCGTCGTGTTCCTCGTCGACGACGGCGGGGCGGATGCCCTCGTCGCGGCCGCCCTCGGCGGCGTCCAGGCCGGATTCCGACTTGCCCGGGCGCGCCTCGAGGACGCGGATGACGAGGTCGCCGGCGTGCTCGAGCTCGTGCCGCCCGGCGCGATCCTGCCGCCGGCCGCCCGGACGCGAGCCAACGTCACGCTCGACCCGGTGCCGGGCGGCGCGGGCGACCCCGACGTCGTCCCGGGGCGCGGCCTGTTCGTCGGGCCGGAGCGGTTCGACCGGCGGCCGTACTCGCCGTCCGACATCGCCCGGACCGTCAGCGAGATCGCCGTGGAGACGCTCAAGGCGCGCGGTGAGCCGGCCCGTCATGAGCGGCTGCTCGGGGAGATCCTCGTCGGCCTCGACCGGGCCGGCCAGCTCCGGCGCCTCGTTGCGGTCGAAGCGGATGCGGAGACGGCGGCGCACGACGGTCCGGAGGGCGGTCCGGCGTCGGCCGGTGACGCGGCGTCGGCCGGTGGCGCGGCCGCGGTCACCCGGGCCGAGGAGGCCGCCCCCGGGCCCGCTGATGTCAACGATCAGGATCGCGGAGGGGGCGGCCGGGAAGGGGCGTTCGGGGAGGAGGCGGAACGACGTCGGTCCGCCCGGGCATCGGGCGAGGATCGGCCGTCGATCCGGTCCGTCGGACCGGGGCTGCCGTCGCGGACCCGACGGGCGCCTCAGCCGATCGAGGCCTCGACCGACCAGGTCGAGCGGCTGCTCGCACTCATCCGCGAGGAGCTGGGCCGGCCGGACCAGCGCCGCGTGACCGAGATCGAGCCGGGCCGCTGGTGGCTGGCCGACAAGAAGGACCAGGCCGCCGCCGCCGCCCCCCTCGCCGACCGCGTCGAGTGGGCCGTCTACAGCCTGCTCTCGACTGCCGGGCCGCTGTCCGAGGCGGCCTTCTTCGAGCGGATCGCGGCACTGTTCTCCGGCCCGGACCTGCCCGACGAAGCCCTCGTCCGGGCCTGCCTCCAGAGCTACCGGAGCATGGCCAGCACGCCCGACCGGCTCGTGACCGGCGACGACCTCCTGCGGCGCGCCCAGGACCACGCCGAGACGATCGCGATGCTCGCCGACAGTGGTCACCGGCTCGGGATGAACGTCTGGATCGGGCGCCGCGAGCAGGCCCGCAAGCTGGGATCGCGGCGCCTCGGCGAGTGGCTCGACGAGCGCGAGCACCGTGTCTACCTGGCCCAGATCAGCCGAGCCGTCGACGACGTGGCCGAGGTGGACTGCCTGTGGTACGTCCGGGGCCGGGCGGCGTTCTTGTTCGAGGTCGAGTGGACCGCGATGCTCGGCGAGACGATGCTCAAGCGGCACGCCCGAATCCCGACCGAGGACTCGCTCGTTCGTTTCCTCGTCGTCGCCCCCGAGCGGACCGAACTCGTCCGCCACAAGCTGGAGCGCTCGCCGCTCCTGCGCGAGGCGCTCGAACGCGACAACTGGCACATCCTCAAGTGGAACCACCTGCGCTCGTTCATTGCGCGCGACCCGCTCGAACTGGGCGACCTCGAGCCCTACCTCGGGCTGGATCCGGTCGTCGAACGCTCCGGCGACCAGCTGCCGCTCTTCGAGGGCTGACGGGGAGAGCTGCCCGGCGGGGCCGTTGCCCGCGGGTCGCCCCCTCGCCCTCGCCCTCCGATTCCCGCCCGGGGGGCGTATCCGGCGCGCCGGCTGGTTCGCAGCCGACTCGAGGACCCGATCGCGGCACGCGTCGCCGTGGTGCGGGAATCCGTGGCCGCGCATGCTGCCGAGGCGACCGAGTCTCCCGGCAGGCGGGAATCGGCGCGAGGAGGCCAGTCACGCTGGTCCGATGCTCCCGGACCGCGGGACTTTCGTTCCGGGGCGGGACACGGGCCGTCCCCGCTCGTGCCCCGTGACGCTTCGTGCCCGCCCGCCGCGCGCGCGCTTCGCGCCCACCCGGCGCGCCGCGGACCGCCGCCGCCCGGTACCCTGTCGCCACGACTGACCGATTTCCGACACCGGAGGCATCCTCGTGACCGTGACCGACCAGCCGACCTCGTCCGTCGACGATCTTTCCGAGCGGTTCTGGGAGGCGATCCTCGAGCTCAACCCGACGACCGCCACGGTCTACGGCGACGAGCGCTACGACGATCGACTCGAGGACCCGGGGCCGGCCGGCCGGGCGAAGGCCCGGGCGCTGATGGAGCGGACGAAGGCGGCGGCCGAGGCGATCGCCCCGGACGACCTTTCGATGGAGGACCGGATCACCCGGGACATGCTCATCGTCATCGCCGACCTCGCGATCGAGGAGGACGACCAGGCGACGCACCGCCTCCGCGTCGTCGACCAGATCGCCGGCCCACAGACCCTGCTCCCCCAGCTCTGCCAGTTCCAGAAGGCCGACACGCCCGAGCGCGTCGAGCGCTTCCTCGCCCGGCTGCGCGCGTACCCCGCGTACATGGCCGCGAACGCCGAGATCCTCCGCGAGGGCCTCGCGAGCGGACTCACCGCGCCGCGGATCGTGACCGAGCGGACCGTCCAGCAGCTCGAGCGCCTGCTCGCGATCCCGATCGACGAGGCGATCGTGCCGGCGATGGCCCAGGTGACGAGCGAGCAGGATCGCGAGGCGGTCCGTCGGGTGGTCCGCGACGACGTCTACCCGGCCGACGCGGCGTTCCTCGAGGTGCTCCGCGGCGAGTACCTGGCCGCGAGCCGCGAGGAGCCGGGCCTCTGGTCGGCGCCCGATGGCGACTCGCTCTACCGGACCCAGATCCGGGCAATGACGACGCTCGACCTCGAGCCCGACGAGGTCCACCGCATCGGCATGGAGGAGCTCGATTCGATCGACGCCCGTCGACGCGAGATCGCCCGCTCGGCCGGCTTCGGCGAGGACACCCATGCCTACCGCGCCTCGCTCGCGGCCGACCCGGCCAACACGCCCCGCTCGAAGGACGAGCTGATCCAGCGGGCCCGTGAGGACATCGAGCGGGCGATGGCCGAGGCGCCCAAGTGGTTCGGTCGCCTGCCCCGGGCCGGCTGCGACGTGAAGGCGGTCGAGGAGTTCAAGGAGAAGGACGCGCCGTTCGCCTACTACTACCCGCCGTCGAGCGACGGGACCCGACCGGGCATCTACTACGCGAACGGCTACGACCTGCCGAGCCGCAAGTACACGAAGCTCGCCTCGACGACGTTCCACGAGGCGGTGCCCGGCCATCACTTCCAGATCACGCTCGAGATGGAGAACCCGAACCTCAACACGTTCCGCCGCCTCGGCTCCCGGATGGTCGGCGGCGCGTACGTGGAGGGCTGGGGCCTCTACAGCGAGAAGCTCGCCGACGAGATGGGCCTCTTCCGCAACGACGGCGAGCGGTTCGGGATGCTCGACGCGGTCGCCTGGCGGGCGGCCCGCCTCGTGGTCGACACGGGATTGCACGCCCTGCGCTGGGACCGCCAGCGCTCGATCGACTTCCTCCTCGGCGTCGGCCTGTCGGAGACCGATGCGGTCATCGAGACCGACCGCTACATCGCCTGGCCGGGCCAGGCCCTGACGTACATGATCGGGTGCCGCGAGATCGAGCGGCTCCGCGATCAGATTGCCGCCGCAACGCCGCGTGGCTCGGCGTTCGACCTGCGGGCGTTCCACGACGCGGTCCTCGGCCACGGCTCGCTGCCGCTCGCGACGCTCGCCCGGGAGCTGCCGAAGTGGGTCGCCGCCGCGGCCTGATCGGTGAGCCGGTGGCCTCCCGGAGGCGGTGCCGGCGGGCACCGCGCTGATCGCGTCGCGCTTGCCGAGGCCCGCCGGGGAGCGCACCATAACCGACCAGACCCCACACCGAGCGTCCACGCGCGCTGGAGGAGTGCCATGCCCGTGTCTCGATCCGCCCCACCCCGTCGCCGCGCCCTCGCGCTGCTCGCCGGCGTTGCGCTGGTCGCAACCATTGCCGGCTCGGCGGCCGCCGCCCCCGGCGGCAGCGGCAACGCCGGATTCAAAACCAGCGTCCCCGCCATGCTCGTGCCGGGCGCCGACGCGCCGGCCGGCGTCGTGATCGACCCGATCATCAGCGTCGGTGACGCGCTCGGCAGCGGGTTCATCTTCGACTCGATCCCGGACGGCATCTCGCTGACTGTCAGCGGCCGGGGTCGCGCCGACCTCTGGGTCAACCACGAGACGTCGCTCGTGCCGTTCCCGGGCATCCTCACCGACTTCACGAACTCGCACGTCGATCGGCTCGTGATGAACCAGCACTCGGCCGGGATCCTGTCGGCCACCGATGCGATCCCGAGCGACGCGAACTACCAGCGCTTCTGCTCGAACTTCCTGGCCGGCCCGGCCGAAGGCTTCGACCGGCAGATCCTCTTCACGAACGAGGAGGCGACCGACATCGTCAACCGGACCGGCCTCGCCTGGCCGGCGATTCCGGCGGTCGGCTCGAATCCCGAGCAGGCGGGCGTCGTCGTGGCGCTCGACATCAAGAGCGGCGAGTATCGGACGATCTACGGCATGGGCCGCCACAACCACGAGAACAGCGTGGCCATCCCAGGGTTCGACGAGCTCGTGGTCCTCTCGGGCGACGACACGTTCACGGCGCCGTCGTCACAGGTCTACTCGTACATCGCCCCCGACACCGACGCCGTTTGGAACGACGAGGGTGCCCTGTGGGCCTTCGTCGGCGAGGCCGGCTTCAACGACTACGGTGATCTGACCGATGGCGACGACATCACCGGCCACTTCATCCCGGTTCCGCGGGAAGTGGCCGTCGGCGACCAGAACGCCCTCGAGTCGTGGTCGAACGCGAACAACGTCTTCCAGTTCATCCGGATCGAGGACATCGCCTACGACCGCAACGACTCGAACGTCGTCTACCTGGCCGACACCGGCGAGCCCCGGGCGATCCCGGATCCGGCCACCGGTCGGCTCATGCGCGGTCCGTCGGGCACGATGGGCCCGTATCCGAACGGCCGGGTCTTCCGGATGGTCCTCAACGAGGACGACCCGACCCACGTCGACAGCCTGTCGATCCTCATCAACCACGACCCGCTCGGGCCGGGTGTCCCCGATGCCCTGCACAACCCCGACAACCTGGAGACGACGGCCAACAGCCTGCTCATCCAGGAGGACACGGGCAGCCACAACCAGTTCAACCTGGGCGCCGGGCCGTCCGCCCGCGTCTGGCAGTACGTCTTCGCGACCGGCGAGCTCCGGGCCGTCCTCGAGGTCGATCAGTCGCTCGACGAGAATCCGGCCTACGACGTCGGCGGCTTCGTCGCCCGCGCCGGCGGCTGGGAGTCGAGCGGCATCGTCGACGCCTCGGCGATCTGGGGACCGGGCTGGTTCCTCCTCGACGTCCAGGCCGGCAGCCTGATCCTCGAATCCGAGCCGGGCTTCCTCGGCCCGAACCCGGTGATCTTCGAGCGCGAGGGCGGCCAGCTCCTGCGGGCCTACATCCCGGGCGCCTGAGCCACCGCGAGCCGCACACCGAGGCCCGGGACGGCAGCGCCGTCCCGGGCCTCGTCACGTCCCTAGCTGTCGAAGCCGACGCCGAGCGCGTCGAGCGCCCGGAGCAGGAGGCTCCGGCGGCCCTCGTTCCGGTCGGCCCGGTCGAGCTCGTGGCGGACGGCCTGGACCGCCGCGTAGCGGAGCGGCTCGGGCGGGAACGGGAACGGCCGGCTCTGGACGAACCGGAGGCGGAGGAGCTCGGAGCCCGGGCGCAGGATGAAGTCGCGGACGACGCCCGCCGCCCAGCGGCTGGCCCCGACGCCGAGCCCGGTGTAGCCGAGCGCATAGGTGAGCCGGCCGCCGAGCGCCTGGCCGAACGTCACCGTGAACCGCGATGTCGTGTCGATCGCACCGCCCCAGCGATAGGGGAACGGCAGGTCGGCGAGTTGGGGGAACGTCGCCCGGAACTGCGACTCGAGCAACTCGAACGTGGCCGGCCGCCGGTCGTACTCCGGCCCCACGCCGTTACCGAAGTGGTAGATCGCGTCATAGCCGCCCCACAGGATCCGGTCGCCGGCGGTCAGCCGGAAGTAGTGGAACTGGTTGTTCGCGTCGGACATGCCCTGCCGCCGGTGCCAGCCGATCGACGCCCGCTGCGCGGCCGTGAGCGGCGCCGACACCAGCGCGTAGTCGTAGACCGGCACGAAATGGGCCGACAGGCGCCCGAACCAGCCCGAATACGCCGAGGTCGCGACGACGGCGTGATCGGCCCGGACCGTGCCGCCGGCCGTCCGGACCACGACCCCGCCGGCCCGGCGCTCGATGGCGACGACCCGGCTGCGCTCGTGGATCGCGATTCGCCGCCGCTCGGCGGCCGCGGCCAGCCCCCGGACGAGCTTCGCCGGGTCGAGGAGCACGTCGCGGCCCGGCGGCCGGTAGAGGCCGGCGAGGAAGCGCGGTGAGTGGACCTCGGCCTGGATCGCCTCGCGGTCGAGGAACTCGAGATGCTCGCCCCAGCCCGCGGCCTCGTCGACCCAGGCCCGGAACTCCTCGACCTGGTGGGGTTGATCCGCGACGTCGAGGCCGCCCGCCTCCTCGAGATCGCAGTCGATCCCTTCGGCCCGGGCGAAGGCGACGAGTTCGGCGAGGTTGCGGATCCCTTCGCGCTCGAGGATCTCGAGTTCGTCCGGGAAGTGGCGGATGCCGTTGGCCAGGCCGTGGGTCAGGCTGGCCTGGCAGAAGCCGCCGTTGCGACCGCTTGCGCCGAACCCGACGGTCTCGGCCTCGAGGACGACGATCCGCAGCGAGGGATCGGTGTCGGCCAGGGCGATCGCCGTCCACAGGCCGGTGAAGCCCGCGCCGATGATGGCGACGTCAGCGGAGCCGTCGCCGGCGAGTGACGGACGGACCGGTCCGGCCGCGCTCGCGTCCAGCCAGTAGCTGACCGGCTCGCCGCCGCCGCTCGTTTCGGAGGTCATGACGGCATCGTACTGAACTGGCCGGAGGTGGCCCCGGGCATGACGTATTGCCCGCTCCCACTACCGAAGCATGTCGGAATTCGCACGAAATGAAGCGCCACACGACGATATCCGCGTTGACGCGCCCGAAGCCGATATGCCAAGATGCACGTCCCGGCCGTCCCACCCACCGGAACGGCTGTCCCGCAGACCGCACCGTCGTCCCACGCAGGGAGGAATGATGACGACCGAACCCGCCTCGCCCAAGGCGACCGTCCCGGCCCTCCGTCGAGAGCGCCAGGCCGCCCTCTATCGGCGCGCCCTGGGGAGCCTTCCCGGCGGCACGAACTCGAACTTCCGGGCGTGGGGCGACGACACGATCTACATCGATCGGGGGAAGGGCGGCACGGTCTGGGATCTCGACGGCAACGAGTACATCGACCTGCGCCTGGGCTACGGACCGGTGATCCTCGGTCACGGCGACGATCGGGTCGACGACTACGTGAACGAGCGGATGCGGAGGGGCGTCAGCTTCTCGCTGACCTCGGAGGACGAGGTTCGCACCGTCGAGCTCATCAAGGAGCTGACCGGCTGGGTCAAGAAGGCCCGGATGACGGTCTCCGGCACCGAGGCCACGATGCACGCGATGCGGGTCGCCCGGGCGTACACGGGCCGGACGAAGATCGTGAAGTTCGAGGGCCAGTACCACGGCGTCCACGACTACGCCCTGATCAGCGTGACGCCGAACGACATGTCGGAGCTCGGCGACCTCGACAACCCCGTCGGGTTGGCCTGGGGCCGGGGCATCCCCGAGGCGGTCGGACGCACGATCATCCCGGCCCGCTACAACGCGATGGACGTCCTCCGCCGGATCTTCGAACGCGACGGGGACGACATCGCCGGCGTGATCATCGAGCCGGTCCTCGGCAACGCCCAGGGGATCATGCCCCAGCCCGGCTTCCACGAGGCGATCCGAGCGCTCACGAAGGAGTTCGGGGCGGTCCTGATCTTCGACGAGGTCAAGACCGGCTTCCGCTTCGCCCGCGGCGGGGCGGCCGAATTCTTCGGCGTGACGCCGGACCTGGCGACCTACGCCAAGGCGATGGGCAACGGCTACCCGGCCGCCGCGTTCGGCGGCACCGAGGAGGTCATGAGCGTCCTGCCGGACCACGTCAGCCACGGCGGCACGTACGCCGGCAACCGGGTTGCGGCGGCCGCCGCGGTCAAGACGCTCTCGATCATCAAGGAGACGGACGCGCTCGAGAAGGTCCACGCCGTCGGTCGCCGGATCCAGGGCGGCCTCGCCGAGATCCTCAACGAGAAGAGCCTGCCCCACACGTTCACCGGGCATCCGTCGATGTTCGGCATCTATTTCAGCGAGACGGCCCCGACCGAATACCGCGACTGGGCGAACTCGGACCACGAGCTCTACGACGAGATCGCGATCGGGATGCACGCGCGCGGCGCGATGCCCGAGCCGGACTCGCGCGAACCGTGGTTCCTGTGCGAGGCCCACGCCGAGGGGGACTACGTCGACCGGATCGTATCGATCTTCAGCGACTCGCTCGATGCCGCGCTCGAAGCGCGGGCCAGGCACGCGCCCGAGCCGCACCTTGCCGAGGTCGCCAGGGCGCGAGTCGGCGACGACTGAGGAGAAGGCAACGATGGTGCTTGACGGTAACGCTGTCCGATCCGTCGATCGGGCGGCGGCCCTGCTCCTGGCCCTGGGCGACAGCCAGGGCGAGGCCGGCGTGACGGAGCTGGCGCGGCGCCTGGGCCTGCACAAGTCGACGGCGTCGCGGCTGCTCGCGACGCTCCAGAAGCGGGGCCTCGTGGAGCAGGACGAGGAGACCGGCAAGTACCGCCTCGGGTTGGTGGTGATCCGGCTCGCCGAGCGGGCCGAGCGGACGCTCGACCTGCGCGGCATCGCGATGCCCGAGCTCGAGCGCCTGGCCCGCCTGACCCACGAGACGACGGGCCTCGGCGTGCTCGACGGCGACGCCCTGCTCACGGTCGCCCAGGCCGACGGTCCGAATCTCATCGCCGTCGGCGACTGGACCGGGCGGTCGACCCCGCTCCACTGCGTCGCGTCGGGCAAGGTCGTGCTCGCCGCGGTGGCAGAGCGCGAGGTCCTGCGGATCGTCCGCCGCGGACTCGTCAGCTACACGGAGCGGACGATCACCGAGCTCGAGCCCCTCCTCGAGGAGCTGGCCCGGATTCGCCGGCGCGGCTACGCGACGGCGCTCGGCGAGTACGAGATGGGCCTGAACGCGGTGGCGGCGCCGGTCCACGACGCACGCGGCAACGTGGTCGCGGCCGTCGACATCTGGGGTCCGGCCTTCCGCCTGACCCCGCGCCGTATCCCGGAACTCGCGGCCCAGGCCCGGGAAGCCGCAGCCGCGATCTCGGTCCGGCTCGGCGGTCCCGGACCGACCGCAACGGTCGCCAGCGCGAACGGCCCGGTCGGGGCCCCCGCGAACGGCGTCGCGAAGGCCTCCGCGCCGGCGCTCCCCGTCGAGGTCGCTGCCGCCTCCTGAAGCGACCCCGGCCGGCGTCCTCGTCGCGAGTCGGCCTCGGGGGACCGCCGGTGGGGAGTCGTTTCCTGGAACCGAGTTGGACCAAGAGGGGGGCCGGTTCGGGCCGAAGCGCACTTGTCGCCGGCCGCCAGCAGGACCACGCTGAGGCGTTGGATGCTCGGCCGGAGTCGGCTCGCTACTCGCCGACCGCCCGCCGGACAGGAGGCGCGTCATGAGGAGTCGTCGCAGCCGGCTCGCCGCCATCGGGCTCGGTTCGGTTCTCACGCTGGGGGTCGCAGGCTATGCCGGCGCCGGGCTGTACGTGCTCCAGACCGGCACGCATCTCGAAGGGGGCTGCCACAGCGAGCACGCAGCCTTCACCCCTGCCGGCTGGAGCAACCAGGTCTGGGTCTCGAGCGACTTTGCCCCGACGCTGGACGCGGCCCCGTACTTCATGCCGGAGTACCAGCACGTCTCGTTCCCGTCCCGCGGGGACACCCGCCTGACGATCGACGGCTGGCTGATCCCGGCTGAAACGGCGGGCGCACCGACGGTGATCGTGGTCCACGGACAGGGGTCCTGCAAGCGCGATCCGGCGATCCTGATGCCGGCGGCGATGCTGCACCGGCAGGGATTCGGGGTTCTCATGATCGACATGCGCGACAGCGGCGACTCCTCGACCGAGGACGGCCGGTATGGCGCCGGCAGCGACGAGTTCCGGGACGTGCTTGGCGCGTGGGACTGGCTGGTCGCCGGAGGCATTGCGCCGCAGCGGATCGGGCTGTTCGGACAGTCCGGCGGTGCGGCCGCGATCATGGTTGCCATGGGCGAGGAGCCACGGGTGGCCGCCGGCTGGGAGGAGTCCGGCTTCACGGACATGGCCGTCCTCGTGAAGGAGGAGCTCAGGAGGATGGGCTTCCCGGAGTTCCTGGCGCCGGCGGGCACGTTGTGGGCCCAGGCGTTCGGCGACGACTTCGTCCGAAGGAGCCCGCTCGCAGAACTGAAGAGGATCGGCACGCGGCCGTTCCAGGTCGTTCACGGCAGCCACGATCAGCGGGTCAACGTGCATCACGCGATGGACGCGGAGGCCGTGCTGAAGGTGGCCAACCCGTCGGCCAGCGCCTGGCTGATCCCGGACGGCGAGCACGTTCAGGGTCCGTTCCTCGTCCCCGATGAGTACGAGGCGAGGCTCGGCACGTTCTTCCACGCCGCTCTCGGGAACTGACGCGTACCTCGCGGGCCCCGGCGAACGACCTGACCGATTCTGCCTTCATTCGGAAGGCGGACACGCTCATCTGTTGGAGTTTCATTCGGCTGGCTGATGGCCCGGGCCCGGGCCCGGTAGGCTAGGCCCGATGCCGGACTTCTCGACGTCGCCATGGAGCGAGATCGTCGCGATCCTCCGCGAGGACGGCCTCGCGGTCATCGTCATCGTCGTCGTCGCCCTGCTCGTCATGCGGTTCGGTCGCCTGGCGATCCACGGCGTCGTCCAGGCCCTCCTCGACCGGGAGGCGACCGAGGGGACGGCCCAGGAGCTCTCGGCGATCGAGGTCCGCAAGCGGATCGACACGCTCGATCACCTCGGCGGCAACGTCCTGCGCTTCTTCGTCGTGATCATCGCCGGCATCATGGTGCTCGGCCGCCTCGGGCTCGACGTCGGGCCGGCGATCGCCGGCCTCGGGGTCGTCGGGATCGCGGTCGGCTTCGGCGCCCAGAGCCTCGTCCGCGACTACCTCAACGGCGCGCTGATCCTCGTCGAAAACCAGTTCAGCAAGGGCGACGTCGTCACGGTCGCCGGCGTCACCGGGACCGTCGAGGACTTCAGCCTCCGGCGGACGACGTTGCGCGACCTCGACGGCATCGTCCACACCGTCCCCAACGGCGAGATCAAGGTCGCCTCGAATCGGACCCGGACGTGGGCCCGGATCAACCAGAACGTCCTCGTGGCCTTCGGGACCGACATCGACAAGGCGATCGACGTCGTGGAGAGCGTCGGGCGGCAGATGGCCGAGGATCCCATCTGGAAGCGCCGCATCCTCGAACCCCCGCGTGTCGAGCGGGTCGAGTCGATCGATGAGCTGGGCATCACCCTCAAGATCCTCGGCTCGGTGCGGGCGGCGGAGCAGTGGGCCGCGTCGGGCGAGTTTCGCAAGCTCCTCCTGGCCGCCTTCGCCGAGCACGGGATCGAGATCCCGCGCCCCCATCGGGTCGTGTTCACCGGCGAGGGCGGCACGGCGGTCCTCTCCCCGGACGGCCCGAGCCAGGACGAGCTCTCGAGCGGCGAATAGTCCGGCGACGCAAGCCGCGCCGCGTCCCGGCACGCCGCCCGACCGCGCCGACGCCCAGACGCCGCGCCGTGCTCGCGCTCGGAGGGAATTGGCGGCCCGCCGGCACCCGCGGCCCGGGACCGGCCGGCGGGCAGCTACGGCCGCCGCCCCCGGTCGACCGTCCGTGGCGACCGGGGGCGGCAGAGGGTGGACCGCGGACCTGCGCGTTCCGCGGTCAGATCCAGCTGGTTGGGGCGTGCCAATGCTCGTCGCCGATGCTGGGCCGGCTGTCGGCACCGTGGGCCCGGGCGAGGACCGCGAGGATGACGAACGGGGCGACGACGAGAGCGGCAAAGGCAAGGACGGAGGCGATGTCGGTCATGTCGGTCGGCCCTCGCTGGAATCGAGTGGATTGATGGCTTGACGAAAGATCCGCCAAGTGGTATCAACTGGCCTCAGCATTGCGCCTCGCGCTGTGCCAATTCAATACCCAATCGGCTACAGGTGGACTGATAAGGATGTACGTGGTCACCGCCCCGGCGCTCGCCGAGCTCCTCGGCCCCTGGGCGACGGGGGCAGACCCGCTCAACGAGCAGCTGGCGGCCGCGATCGGTCAGGCGATCGAGCGCGGCGACCTTGCGGCCGGAGCCCGGCTGCCTTCAGAACGCGAGTTGGCGACGGCGCTCGGGCTCAGCCGGACGACGATCGTGCTCGCCTACAGCCGACTTCGCGATGCCGGCCTCGTTCGCAGTCGTCAGGGCAGCGGTACGCGCGTCATCGGTCGCGACGACCCCGGCGCGGCGGCCCGGACGGGCCTCGTCCAGCCCTACGTCTCGGACGGCGATACGGCCGCGCGGGCCGGGACGTCCGCCGGCCTCCTCGCCACGGTTCCGCGCCTGGACGATGCCATGGACCCGGGCCTCGTCGAATTGACGATCGGCGCGATGCGCGCCGGCCCGATCGTCCTCGAGGCCGCCGCGGCCGCGATCGCCGAGGACGTCCCCGAGCTGCTCACCGATTTCGGCTACCGGCCCTTCGGGCTCGCGCCGCTCCGGGCGGAGATCGCCGCCCACTTCGAGGAGCTCGGGGTCGCGACGGACGCCGAGCAGATCATCGTCACGAGCGGCGCCCAGCAGGCCGTCGACCTCGTCGCCCAGGAACTCGTCGGTCGCGACGGGGTCGCCGCGCTCGAGAACCCGACGTATGTCGGTGCGATCGATGCGATGCGGGCGGCCGGCGCGCGGATGATCCCCCTCGCAAGCGACGACTCGGGCGTCCGCGTCGACCTCGTCGAGGCCGCGCTGAGCGCCACGGCGGTCCGGGTCCTGTTCGTCGTACCGACCTTTCAGAACCCGACCGGCAGCGTCCTGCCCGAGGACCGCCGCCGCGAGCTCGCAGCGCTGGTCGCAGGATCCGACACGCTTCTCGTCGAGGACCTGACACCCGATATCGGCCTCGGCCGCGGGGTCCCCGCCCCGATCGCCGCCTTCGACCGGGCCGGCCGCGTCCTGACGATCGGTTCGCTCAGCAAGGTTGGCTGGGGTGGTCTTCGGCTCGGCTGGATTCGGGCGCCGCGTGCCCTCGTCGGCCAGTTGCTCTCCCGCAAGACGGTTGCCGACCACGGGACGAGCCCGATCGTCCAGGCGATCGGCCTCCGGCTGCTCGTCCGCCGAGACGACCTCGCAATCGGCGCGCTCGCCGCCGCCGCGGAGCGCCGCGCCGTCGTCTCGGAGGCGCTGCGCGCGCTCCTGCCGGAGTGGGAGTGGACCGAGCCGGCCGGCGGCCTCAGCACGTGGGTCCGACTGCCCGACGCGGACGCCGGCCGCTTCAGCCGGGTCGCCGCCGAACACGGCGTCGTCGTCCGGCCCGGACCCCTCTTCTCACCCGACGGCGGCTGTCGCGACTACGTCCGGATCGCGATCGGCGAGGAACCCGAGCGCCTGCGCGAGGGCATCCGGCGGATGGCGGCGGCCTGGGAGAGCTCCCGCGAGGCGATCCGCCGGGAGCGGCCGCTCCTCTCGCTGAGCGTCTGACTCCGATCCCGCCTGCAGGCGGGCACCGGCTGCATCCCCCGAGCCGACCGCGTCGGCCGCGTAGAATGGCCGGGCCAGCCCAGGAGCGAGGAGATTGCCCCGGTGAGCGTCGAGCAACGGCCCGAGATCGAAGCCCTCTACGGCGAGGGGCAGGCCTTCCCGCCGGATCCCGCCTTCGCCGCCCAGGCCAACGCGACCGCCGACCTGTACGAGGAGGCCGAGCGCGACGTCGAGGCCTTCTGGGCCAAGATCGCCCGTGAGCGGATCGACTGGTCGACGCCGTTCGAGACCACCCTCGAGTGGGACCTGCCGTTCGCAAAGTGGTTCGTCGGTGGCGAACTGAACGTCAGCTACAACTGCGTCGATCGTCACGTCGAGCGAGGCCTCGGGAACAAGGTCGCGTACCACTGGATCGGCGAGCCGGGCGACACGCGAACGATCACCTACGCCGACCTCCATCGCGAGGTCCAGAAGGCGGCCAACGCCCTCAGGGAGCTCGGCATCGGGAAGGGCGACCGCGTCGCGATCTACATGCCGATGGTCCCCGAGCTGCCGATCGCGATGCTGGCCTGCGCCCGGCTCGGGGCACCCCACACCGTCGTGTTCGCCGGCTTCTCGGCGGAGGCTCTCAGCGGCCGGATCAACGACGCCGAGGCGAAGCTGGTCATCACCGCCGACGGCAGCTACCGTCGCGGCAAGGCGATGCCGCTCAAGGCGGCGGTCGACGAGGCCGTCGACCAGACGGCGACGGTCGAGCACGTCCTCATGGTCAGGCGCCTCGGCGATGCGGCCGAGACGAAGGTCACCGAGGGACGCGACGTCTGGTGGCACGACATCGTGGAGCGGCAGCCGGCCCACTGCCCGCCGACGCCCGTCGACTCCGAGCACATGCTCTACCTGCTCTACACGTCGGGCACGACCGCCAAGCCCAAGGGGATCATCCACACGAGCGCGGGCTACCTGGTCGGGACCTCGTACACCCACGAGATGATCTTCGACGTCAAGCCCGACGACGTGTACTGGTGCGCCGCCGACGTCGGCTGGGTGACCGGCCACAGCTACATCGTCTACGGACCGCTGGCCAACGCGACGACCGGTGTCCTCTACGAGGGTTCGCCCGACACCCCCGCGTGGGACCGCTGGTGGCAGATCGTCGAGGACTACAAGGTGACGATCCTCTACTGCGCGCCGACGGCGATCCGGGCCTTCATGAAACAGGGCGAGGCCTTCCCGGCGAAGCACGACCTCAGCTCGCTGCGGGTGCTCGGATCGGTCGGCGAACCCATCAACCCCGAGGCCTGGCTCTGGTACCACGAGCACATCGGCGGGGGGAAGGCGCCGGTCGTCGACACGTGGTGGCAGACCGAGACCGGCATGATCATGATCACGCCGCTTCCCGGCGTCACGACGACGAAGCCAGGTTCGGCGACGTTCCCGTTTCCCGGGGTCGAGGCCGACGTCGTCGATGCCGGCGGCAACAGCGTCCCACCGGGTGGCGGCGGCTATCTGGTCCTCAAGCGGCCGTGGCCCGCGATGCTCCGCGGCATCTACGGCGACCCGGAGCGCTACCGGCAGACGTACTGGAGCCGCTTCCCGGGCATGTACTTCGCCGGTGACGGCGCGAAGCGGGACGCGGACGGCTACCTCTGGCTCCTCGGCCGGGTCGACGACGTGATGAACGTGTCGGGCCACCGGATCTCGACGATCGAAGTCGAGTCGGCGCTGGTCGACCACAAGGCGGTCGCCGAGGCGGCGGTGGTCGGCAAGAACGATCCGATCAGCGGCCAGGCGATCTTCGCGTTCGTGATCCTGCGCGGCGGACGAGAGGGCGACGAGGAGCTCGGCCGGGAGCTGCGCGAGCACGTCGCCAAGGTCATCGGGCCGATCGCCAAGCCCAAGTTCCTGCTCTTCACGCCGGACCTTCCCAAGACCCGCTCGGGCAAGATCATGCGCCGACTCCTGCGCGACATTGCGGAGGGCCGCTCGCTCGGCGACACGACGACCCTGGCCGATACCGCGGTCGTCGAGACGATCCGCGAGGCCAGCTGGAAGTCCGAGGACTAGCCCGCGTGCCGTTCAACTTTCTGCGCCGCAAGAAGCCGGACTCCGGACCGCGGTCGTCCGCCGCCCCGGCACCGGCCCGCTCCAGGCGGACCGGCATCGTCTTCGACGGCCTCACCGAGGAGTGGCGGCTCGTCGGCCGGATGCAGATCGAAGGCCGCCTCTCGGACGCCCTCAACAAACGGGAGGCCATCGCGATCAGCGACGTCGAATGGGCCCCGATCGACGGCTCCGCACCGCTCTCGCCGGCGCCCGGACTCCGGAGCGTCGACCCGTACGACCTCATCGTGGTGCTCGCCGGCGAGGGGTCGATGCCCGAGCTGACCGACACCGAGCGGGCGGCTCACAAGGTCCACAAGGTCTCGTTCGACGTGGCCCTCGAGGCGCCGCCGTTCCGGATCGTCGGCACGGTCTACCTCCACCCGGGCATGGAGCCGGACCGGCTGCTCGACCGGGCGACGGAGATGTTCGTCCCGGTCGTGGACGCGGTCGCGACGCTCGGGGAGCAGCGAGTCGGCGACCCCGAGGTCGACACGGTTCTCGTCAACCGCTTCTACCTGCGCGGCGTGGAGCAGATCGACAAGCGGACCGGGCTGAAGCCCCAGAAGCTGCCCGGCGCACCCCTCGGCGGCATCACCTGGCAGGATCGATCTTGAGTCGCAACATGGGCGGCCGATGCGGGCGTTGGTCGGTGCGCTCCTCGCTCACGGGGAACCGTCGGGCCGATGGCTAGCGGGGCGTCGCCTCGGACCTCCGGGGGCGGCCCGCTCGCTCCGGTGCTCCCGACCGCCTTCGCCTCGACCGCCCGTGCGGCCACTCGGTGATGCACGCATGACCATCCGGGCCGTGGTCTTCGACGTCGGCGAGACGCTCGTCGACGAGACCGACGCGTGGGGCGACTGGGCCGACTGGCTCGGCGTCCCGCGGCTGACGCTGTTCGGCGTGCTCGGCGCCGTGATCGCCCGCGGTGGAGATCATCGCGAGGTCTTCGAGGTCCTGCGACCCGGCCTGGACGTCAGCGCCGAGATCCGGGCCCGCCAGGCGGCGGGCCGCCGCCCGATCGTGACGATCGACGACCTCTATCCCGACGCGCTCGACTGCCTCCGGCGCCTCGCGACGGCCGGCTACCGGTTGGGAATCGCCGGCAACCAGCCGACCTCGACCGAATCGGTGCTCCATGCCCTCGGCGTTCCGCTCGAGATCGCCGCCTCGTCGGAGGGCTGGGGCGTCGCGAAGCCGGACCCCGCATTCTTCGGGCGGATCCTCGCCGAGCTGGATCTGGTGGCGGGCGAGGTCGCGTACGTCGGCGACCGACTCGACAACGACGTGGAGCCGGCAGCCCGGGCGGGTCTGGCGGCGATCTTCATCCGCCGCGGCCCGTGGGCCTTCATCCAGGCGTCCGACGGACGCGAGGTTGCCGCGACCGCGACGATCGATTCACTCGCTGAGCTGCCCGAGGTGCTGGCCCGGCTCGGCTGACGGGCCGAGCGCCGACGAGGAGGTCAGGCCCGGGCGACGTCCTTGGCCCGACCGAACAGCCGGAATCCGGCCAGACCCCCGCCGGCTGCGGCGACCGGCGCGGGCTCGGGCCGGTCGGCCGTGGGCCGCACGAGCTGCTCGGCGAGCGCCTCGAAGTCGGCAGTGATCCGCTCCCGCGGATACATCTCGATGACGGTCCGGCCCTCGTTGGCGGCCCGGACGAAGTGCAGCCCGCCGGACCGGATCAGGGCGAGCGCCGGCATCCCGACGGTCCGCTCCATGTCGGCGACCGATACGCCGCTGTTGGCCCGGTTGATGATGAGGGCCAGGCGATCCGCGAGGCCGAGCTCGATCGCCACGTCCCGCAGCTGGACGGCCGCGCGGAGGGCCGGGACGTCGGGCGTGACCGGGACGAGGATCCGGTCGGCCAGCTCGAAGACCGCCTGGTTGATCGCGCCGTACGAGGGGTGCAGGTCGATGACGATGAAGTCGTTCCCCCGGCGGGAGGCCGAGATCGCCCGGCCGAGGCGTTCGGGGTCGAGGATCTCGGTGTTGAGCGGGGACGAGGTCAGCGACACGACCGACAGGCCCGTCGGATGCGGAGCGGCGATCTCGGCCAGCGTCTCGGAGGGTCCGCCTTCGGCCTCATCGCGCCAGGAGTCGGCGACGGTTCGGACCTGCTCGAGCCCGAGCGACGTCGGGATGTGGCCGGTGACGGTGTCGGCGTCGACGAGCAGGACCCGCTGGTTCTGGCGCAGCTGGAGCGCCGATGCCAGGGTCGTCGCGACGGTCGTCTTGCCGACGCCGCCCTTCGGGTTGAAGACGGCGATCACCGTCGCGCGACGCTGCCATTCGCCGATGTCGATGACCCCGGACTGGATGACCGGTCCGGAGCCGTCGTCCACGGTGACCGAGCGGATGCACATCGCCTCGACGCGCCAGCGCAGCGATTCGGCTGAATACGGCCGGGTGAAGTACTCGTCCTCGACCTCGGCCGAGGTGCCGGCCATCCGGTCGAGCGCCCGCGGGGAGAGGACCATCAGGGCCGGGATCCGGCGGCCGCCCTCACGGAGAAGCGAGTAGTACTCGAGCGAGGTGTCGAAGTCGCGCTCGCCGTCGAGGATCGCGACGGCGACGTCCCGGCGCCGGGCGAGGATCGCCTCGAGCTCGACCGGCTGGCTGATCGCCAGCGTCTCGAACCCGGCCTCGCGCAGCTCGGCGATGACGGCCGACTGCTCATCGGCTGGTAGGGCGACGACGATGGCCGGACGGGCCAAGCTGCTGACTCCTGACGTGGTGCCCCGTGGGGCGATGCGGCCTAGTTCTCGGACTCGGGATCGTGGGCGGTGACGCTGAGCGTGCCCTCGCCCGAGCCGGTGACGCGGGCCTGGAAGCTGGGCATGCTCGGGATCACGTCGCGCAGGACGACGTCGGGCGCGTGATGAACGGCGAAGAGGAACTCGCCGTCGGGCCCCGACGACACGCCGACCGACGAGACGCCGGCCAGACGGCCGAGATGGCGCTTGAAGCTGGCGATGCTGGCGACGCTGACGAGGCCGACGACGACGACCTGGGTCGTCTGCGTCTCCTGGCCGGTCGCGCCCTCGTCGTGTTTGCCGGGGAGCAGGTCGGCCAGCCGGGCGGCGAGCGCGTCGTCGGCGATGACCGGGATCTCCTCGACGGGGTCGGTGGCGTCGGCGCTCGCTGCGGCCTCTGCCTCCGCCGCGTCGAAGTCGGGAGCGCCCTCGGTCGTGACCTCGGCGTCGGCGGTTCCCTCGGCCGCGACGTCCGGCAGGCCCTCGACGGGAGCGTCCGACTCATCGTGCGGGCCGACGATCTCGATCGCCTCGGCCACGGCCTCGGCCCGGGCGGCGGCGTCCTCGGCGACCTCGGCGCTGGCCGCAGCTTCGGCGGCGGCCTGGATCGCGGCGAACGCGGCCTCCCGATCGAGCTCGACATCGATGCCGTCGTGGGCATGGCCGGTCGCCTCGTCGGAGCCGGCCGGGAACTCCGCGGTCTCGGCGGTCCCTTCGGTGACGTCGACCGAGGCGGCGGCATCGAGGACCTCGGCGTCGCCCGAGTCGGCGTCGGCGTGCGTCTCCTCGGCGACCGGGTCCGCGAACTCGACGGCGGCGGCGTGGGTGCGAGTTGCAAGCGCCTCGAGCGTGCTCTCGGTCGACATCTCCTCGAACGGGGGTGGCTCGGGCAGGCGCTCGGCCATCGTCGCGAAGCGGGTCGGGTCATCCTCGACGAGCAGGCGGGCGAAGAAGTCAGCCATCTCCTGCTCGAACGCGGCGACGCGTGCCTGGACGCCTTCGACCTCGCGCTCGATCAGCGCGGTGTGTTCCTCGATCTCGCCCTCGAGGCGCGCCTTTCGGGCACTGATCCGGCTCTCGGTCTCCTCACGAATGCGTGCGATCTCCGCTTTCGACCACTCGCGAACCGCAGCGACGTCGTCGTCGGCGGCGCGGCGGAGGTTCGCGGCCTCGGTGGCGGAGCGATCGTGGATCCTCTCGACGTAGGTCTTGGCGTCTGCCTGGAACTGCGAGAGCGTGAGGGCCCGGGCCTCCTCGGCGGCGGCCTGCATGGCCCTCGTGAGATCGGCGAGGAACTTGCTCGGCCTTCGGACGGCCGCCGGAGCGGCGCCACCGAAGCCGGCGCTCGGCTCGGTCATCGTCGTGCCCTCAGTCGCGGCCGCGTGGGTCTCCCCGGCTTCAGAGGTCGCCGGGGCGTCCCCGACGTTGCTCGCGGCGTGGTCGGGCCAGCCCGACTCGGGCGTCACGTCGCGCTCGGCGTGGTCGGTTTCGGTCGAGTCGGAAGTCCGTTCGGAACTCCAGGGGAGCCGGAATCCGGCGCGGGAGTCGGTCTGGGCCATTGGTGCGGTGCCTCTCCACTGACGGCTCGAGGGGTTCCAGGGCGTGGGCGCATTCTGGTCGGGAGGGTGGGTGTGGTGGAGTCCGCTAGAGGTACCAGCGTCCCGGTCCAGTGGTACGGGGGTGGGGGAGCGGTGACCGGCGGCACCGCGTCCCTGGGATCGATCTCCGCCAGGCGCATCGTTTCGCGGAAGGGTGTGCGGAATCCGGATCGGGGTGCCGATCCGGACGGCGATCGCGTCCTCGCCATGGCCGATCTCGTTCCATGCACCCGCTGGGCGGGAGTCGCCGCGGTCCGTCGCCGCCGGTTCGCCCCGGGACCACCTCGTTCTCGCGGCGCGAGCACATGCGACACGGTTTGTGACGATCAGGTCGTTCCTGATCGTGGGGCGAGAATGCGCGACCGATTTGGGGCTGCGGGGGCGATGTGCGGCCCCCTCGACGCTCCATGTGAACGTGGGGCGAGAACTTCCTTCCCCCCGGCACGCTGCCGGGGCGACCGGCC